>DATJTM010000115.1:0-2162 GCA_035503395.1 Luteitalea sp. | reverse complement strand
TGTGACTGTGCGCTGGACGGCGGTTGAGCGTGGTATCGACGGCAACGGCGTGGCGGCGCTGCTCGACGCGGGCGAACCGCGCATCCTGCTGAACGCCGGCGGTGGCGGTGGTCCGGCCCGTCCGCAGGCCGATGCGACGGGCGACACCGGCGTGAGCCTCACGACGTCGATGCTCGCGGCGGGCGACGATGCCGTCATCGCGTCGCGGCTGCACGAGATCCTGTCGGAGAAGCGGACGCTGCCGCCGGCGAAGGCGCGGCAGGCGCCGACCGGCGACCTCACCGGCCAGTGGGCGGTGGAGATCGCATTCCTCGCCAGCACGTCGACGCACCACCTCCATCTCAATCAGCGCGACGGGCGCGTCGAGGGCCTGCATCGCGGCAACCTGGTGTCGCGCGACATCGCCGGCACCATGGACGGCGACGCGGTCACGCTCACGAGTCGCATCACCGAGCGCACCGGCGATTCCCTCAACTACCGCTTCACCGGTCGACTGCAAGGCGACGCGCTCGCCGGCGACGTCGACATGGGCGAATACGGCAAGGCGACGTTCACCGCGCGCCGCGTTGTCCAATCGGGTCAATCGCAATAGGCCAACAGCAGGCTGCAGCCTTCAGGCTACAGGCTACCTGTCGGTCGGTTCGGTCTGACAATAGGGGCGACCAGAAGAACGTCGCGACACGTGGGACGGTCACGCGCCTGATCGGCGCGTGCCGTTTTCATGGGCGCCTTGGGAAGGCGCCCCTCCCAGCGGGATCCAGTACGTCGGCTGCAAACGTCAGGCGATGTTCTGAATCTGGCGGGTAGGGGCACGTCCCCGTCCCTCGACGCGCTTGGGACGCCCTGAGCATCGTCGAAGGGCGACGTGCCCAGGAAGATCGCGCCGGCCGACGAGGCCGGCGGCCGATTGGAGATGGCCGTAACGGCCAATCCTCGCTGCGACATTTGTTTCTGGATGAGACATCGGAGCCTCCCCTGATCTGACGGTCACCGCCGGACAAGTCCGGCGGCTACGTCCGGTCGATGCGACGACGTTCGTAACGTTTGCGACGAGATCGAAAGACCAACCGGCGTCGCGGCAGTAGGCTCCGCACACACGTCACGACATTCCCTCGTCGCACGACGCGACGCGGGACCACCGCCAGTCGTGCCCCGACTGGCTCGACCGAGGAGACCGAAATGGAACGACCGGGATGGGTGCGTCTGCTGTCGCCAGCACGCTGGCGAACGAGCTGTCTGCTCCTGCTGTGGCTGCTGGGCACGACGGGGGCCGGCGCCCAAACGGTCGACACCGGCGTCCTCGGCACGGTGACCGACGGCTCCGGCGCCCTCATCCCCGGCGCCGCCGTGACGGTGACCAACCAGGCCACCGGCGTGAAGGGCAACATCGTCAGCGGCAGCGACGGCGCGTTCGAAGTCCGTTACCTGACGCCCGGCGAGTACGTGATGGACGTGACGCTCGACGGCTTCAAGACCGAGCGCCGCACGTTCCAGCTGCGTGGTTCTCAGCTCATCCGTGTCGACGTGCAGATGTCGGTTGGCGGTCAGCAGGAGACCGTCGAAGTTGTCGCCGCAGGCCAGCTCATCGAGACACAGAGTGGAGTCACCGGTAACACGGTGAGCGCCAGGACGATCACCAACCTGCCGCTCAGTGGCCGCAACTTCACGTCGCTCGGCAACCTCACCGCCGGCGTCGTCGCCTCGGGCACGCAGTTCCGGGCGAGTGGCGCCCGCGGCATGTACCAGCAGGTGTCGTTCGACGGCGTCAGCGCGCTGAACAACCGCGGCAACAACCTGTTCATGTACCCGTCGGTGGATGCGGTCGAGGAATTCAAGGTCCAGGCCACCAACTACACAGCGGAGTACGGGGGCCATGCCGGCGCCAACGTCACGCTGCAGCTGAAGTCGGGCACCAACGCGCTGCGTGGCACCGTGTTCGAGTTCTACCGCAACGACGCGCTCGACGCGCGCAACTACTTCTCCCCCGCCCCGAACCCGAAGCCGCAGCTCGAACGGCACCAGTACGGCGGCGTGATCGGTGGACCGATCAAGCGCGGCCGGACGTTCTTCATGGCGTCGTACGAGAAGACCGACGATGTGCGGGAGGTGGTGGCGCAGGCCAACGTCATTCCGGACGCGTTCAAGCGTGGTGACTTCTCGTC
>DATJTM010000114.1:0-3955 GCA_035503395.1 Luteitalea sp. | reverse complement strand
ATCCCGGTTCCCGTTGGAAATGCCTACGTGAGCAGCCCGAGACGGTTCTTTGGCGACCACGTGTGCTTTGGAAACACCGCGCCCAGGTCGGTGACGCCCATGTGACCCGACACGACTTCGCTGAAGACGTCGCGGAAGTCGGTCGTGATCGCGAGGTCGCGCCCGTCGACGAGCGACGCGACGTCGAGGCCCGGCCAGCGGCCGTAGACGCGGCCGCCACGCATCGGGCCGCCCATCACGAGCATCGCGTTGCCGTGGCCATGGTCGGTACCGCGGGTGCCGTTCTCGGCGACGGTGCGCCCGAACTCCGACATCGTGACGACGACCACGTCCTGCATCGCGTCGCCAAGATCCTCGACGAACGCACCAAGCGTGGCGCCAACGTCGCCGAGCCGCGCGGCGAGCTGGCCCTCGGCGCCGCCCTGGTTGATGTGCGTGTCCCAGCCACCGATCTCGGCGTAGGCGACCTCCAGGCCCACGTCGGCCTTCACGAGTCGCGCGACCTGCTGGAGCGCATTACCGAACGGCGATCGCGGATACGCCGCTGTGGCGGACGTGCGCGGCCCTCGAGCGTCGACGTCGCGCAGCGTCCGCATCGCGGCGAACGCATCGCGGCCCGGACGTTCGAGGACCGCGTCGGCTGCCGCGGCGTACTGCGCCTCGAACGCATCACCGGCGCCCGGCCCGCCACTCACCTTCATGCGATCGAGACTGGCCATGGCGAGCGCCGGCGCCCGTCCCTGCAGTACGCGCGGCAGCTGCGACGACAGCGCCACCGCCCGCATCGCGCCGGCGTGCTCGGCGTCGTGCCGGGTGGCGACGAGGCGATTCATCCAGCCGTCTGGTGTGCTCTTCACGCCGGGCGTGCCCGACTCCATGTAGTCCTGCGCGTCGAAGTGCGATCGCGTCGGGTCGGGTGAGCCACACGCATGCACGACGGCGAGCTGTCCACGCGTGAACAGCGCATGGAGCGGCGCCAGCCGCGGATGGAAGCCGAAGTGGCCATCCAGATCGAGCGCGCCACCGGTGCGGCCAGGTGCCGCCACGGCGATCGTCTTGCGGACGGCGTAGTAGGCCTGTTCTCCGTGCGGCACCACCATGTTCAGCCCGTCGACCGCGCCGCGCTGGAAGATCACGACCAGCACCTTGCGCCGTCGTGTTGCCGCCGCCGCGACGTTCGCCAGGAAGTCGGGTGCGAAGCCGAGACTCAGGAGCGCCAGCGCTCCCTGTTTCACGAAGAGTCGTCGCGTGGTCATGGCCGTCGATTACTTGCGCTGGAACTCCGGCGATCCGAGGATCAAGGCCGCCATCTCCGTGGTGGTGCGGCCGCGCTGCACCGTTTTCATCGTGGCCGGCGACAGCTCGCGCAGGACCAGCGCGTGCGCGAGCGTGGCCACCGCGTCCGGCCCCGGTGCGGTGGCCGGCAGTGCCGCGATCGACACGCCCGGCAGGCGATCCTGCGTGACCGCCAGCGCCAGGTTCATGCGCTGGACGAGCGCTCCCGCGGTCGTCCACGATTCGCCGCGATCGCTGTAGCCGGTCGGCGGCTGCGCAAAGTACGGCAGCATGCCGAGCGTGCGCAGCTGTTCGCCGATGGCACGACCCTGCGTCACGTCGGCATCGAGCACGCGAAGCGCGCTCACCACGAAGTCGACGGGCGTCTTCACCTTGGCCCAGCGCGACGTGTCGTCGACGAACTCGGGCGACAGCACCAGGCTCTCGACCGTGGCCCGCAGATCGCCGTGCGTCGCCGTGAACCGCGCCGCGACGCGCGCGACGAGCGCCGGCGGCGGATCGTCGGCCACGAAGCGGCGCGCCAGCTTGAGCGCGATGTGCCTGGCGGTGGCCGGGTGCGCGGCAACGAGGTCGAGCACGCGCTCTCCATCGCGCTGCCCGCCGTTGGCTGGCAGCCGCTCGCCGAGCACCACCTTCACGCCCTCGTCGTGCCGTCGCCGGTCGTAGAACGCGCTGCCGCCGACGCGCGGGGCGCGAATCGACCAGCCCGTGAAGGCGCGCGCGACCTCGACGATGTCGTGCTGGGTGTAGCCGCCATCGACGCCGAGGGTGTGGAGTTCGAGGAGCTCGCGCGCGTAGTTCTCGTTGAGGCCGCTGGCGCCGCGCATCGTGCGCGTGCCCGGCGCGCTGCTCTGCCAGTTGTCCAGGTAGAACAACATCGCCGGATGGCCAGCGACGGCGCCGAGCATGTCTCTGAACGACCCGAAGACGTGCGGGCGGATGGCGGTACGCTCGAAATCGGCGACGTACTGCCGCACCGGGCCCTTGCCCGCGTAGACGTTGAAGTGGTTGAACCAGAAGTCGACGAGGACTTCCTCCAGCTGCCGCTCGGCGGTGGCCGCGCGGAGGATCTTCTGCGTCGTCAGCTCGGTCAGCGCCCGACGGACCGCGAGCCTGGCGCCCGGGTCCATGGCCGGCGCGGCGCCATCACGGCTGGCAGCTGACTGGCCGTCGACCTGGGTGCCAGCGCCACCGGCGTTCGAGCCTCGTGCCGCCCGGCGCCTTTCGATCGCGGGACGGTTGTAGATCTCGGCCAGCTGCGCCGGGCTGAGGGTCAGCGTGGTCAGCGAGGCGAGCCGCGCCTCGAGGGGCGCATCCGGCGTCCGCGCCGTCTTCATCTGCGCGTCGAGCCAGCCTCGCAGGCCCGCCGACTCCAGCCGGGCGAGTTCACCGAGTGTTGCGCCGAACGTCAGCCGGTTGAGGACGTGGATGGCGTCGACGGTCGCCAGCGACGGCGCCGCGGCGGGCGTGAGACCGAAGGTCGCCAGCACGGGCAGGGCGACCACGGCGAACCGGAGAATCGGTCGTGTCTTGCGCATCGTCTGCACCCCGAACCGGGCAGGACTGGCCTGCTTCAGCTTGGTCGAGCCAGGCACGGCGGCTCCGTGCTAGCATGCGCCCTTCGGGGCGCATGCGGCGTGCGCAGGCGACCGGTTTCACAGAACTTTCGCAATCGATGTCGATGCGTCGCCTCCTGTCCGGCGTCCTGCTGTGCGCGCTGGCCGTGGGGCCGCGTGCCGCCGTCCTTCCTGCTCAGGTGGCGCCGGCCCCGGCGCCGACGACCGATCCGGGCCGCCGTCCAGCCCGAGTGGTGCTGACCTGGCGCGACGATCCCGCTCGTACCCAGGCCGTCACGTGGCGCACCGAAGCGGCCGTGGACGAGGCGTTTGCCGAGATCGCCGAAGCGACGGCCAACCCCGGCTTCGCGGCGCTGGCGCGTCGATCGCCGGCCAGGACCGAAGCGGTCGCGCTGCCGACCGGCACCGTCTATTACCACGAGACCCGCTTCACGGCCCTTCGCCCGAACACGCTGTACGCGTACCGCGTCGGCGACGGCACCACGTGGAGCGAGTGGTTCCACTTCCGCACCGCGTCGATCGCGCCGGCGCCGTTCTCGTTCATCTACTTCGGCGACTCGCAAAACGACACGCGGTCGATGTGGTCGCGGACGATCCGTTCGGCCATCCTCGAGGCGCCGCGAGCCCGCTTCGTCGTGCACGCCGGCGACCTGGTCAACGTCGGTGAGAGCGACGAGCAGTGGGGCGAGTGGTTCGGCGCTGGCAGCTGGCTGAATGCGATGGTGCCGCAGGTGCCGGCGGTGGGGAATCACGAGTACGGGCGGCTCGAGCGGGAAGCGCCGCGCCAGCTCGCCGCGTTGTGGCGCCATCAGTTCGCGTTGCCGGAGGACGCCCCCGACGGCCTTGCCGAGACCGTCTACTCGATCGACTACCAGGGCGTCCGGCTCATCGTCCTCAACTCGGCGGAGGAGTCGCGTTTCGCCGATCAGGCGGCCTGGCTCGAGTCGCGCCTGAAGGACAATAAGAATCGCTGGACGGTCGTGGCCTTCCATCACCCGGTGTTCTCGGTCGCGCCCGATCGCGACAACGCCGCGCTGCGCGCCGCCTGGAAGCCCGTGCTGGACAAGTACGACGTCGATCTC
>DATJTM010000113.1:0-3345 GCA_035503395.1 Luteitalea sp. | reverse complement strand
TGCAATTAAGTGAGCCGTTCAAAGATCGCGGCCGCGCCCATGCCGCCGCCGACGCACATCGTGACGATGCCGTAGCGGCCCTGTCGACGACGCAACTCGTGCAGCAACGTGGCCGTCAGCTTGGCGCCCGTGCAGCCGAGCGGATGGCCCAGCGCAATCGCGCCGCCGTTGACGTTGACCTTCGCGAGATCGAGTTCGAGATCGTGCGCGCACGCCAGCACCTGGCTCGCGAAGGCCTCGTTCAGTTCGATCAGGTCGATGTCGGCCAACGCCAGGCCGCTGCGCGCCAGCACCTTGCGCACGGCCGGCACCGGGCCGATTCCGAAGCGTTCCGGCTCGACTCCCGCGGTAGCGTAGGCGACGACCCGCGCCAACGGCGTCAGGCCCAGCGCGTCGGCGCGAGCCGCATTCATCACCACGACGGCGGCGGCGCCGTCACTCATCTGCGATGAGTTGCCAGCGGTGACTGTGCCGCGCACATGGAACGCCGGCTTCAGCTTCGCGAGCGCCTCGACGGACGTATCGCGCCGCGGACCTTCGTCGACGGCGACGGTGAGCCGCTCGGCGGCGAGCGCGCCGCTGCCTGCCGCACCGAGTCGCATGACGTCGACGGGCACGATCTCGTCGACGAAACGGCCGGCCTCCTGCGCCGCAACCGCCCGGCGATGACTCTCGAGCGCGTAGGCATCCTGCGCCTGGCGCGAGATGCCGTGCTCGCGCGCGTGGTTCTCGGCGACCAGGCCGGTGGTGAGATAGACGTCCGGATACGACGCCACCAGCCCGGGATTGGGCGCCACCTTGTGGCCGCCCATCGGCACCAGGCTCATCGACTCGGTGCCTCCCGCCACGACCACGTCGGCGCTGCCGCTCCTGATGCGATCCGCCGCCATCGCGATCGCCTCCAGCCCCGACGCGCAGAAGCGGTTGACCGTCACCGCCGAGGCGCCGTGCGGCACCCCTGCGCTGAGGCTCGCGATGCGCGCGACGTTCAATCCCTGCTCCGCTTCCGGCATCGCGCACCCGATCACCACATCGTCGACGCTCGCGGGGGCGAGCGAGGGCACGCGTGCGAGCGCGCCGCGGATCGCAGTGGCCGCCAGGTCGTCCGGACGGGCGTAGCGGAACTGCCCGTTCGGCGCCTTGCCGATCGGCGTGCGGACGGCGGCGACGATGACGGCATCGATCACGACAGTGTCTCCACGAATTGCGTCACTTCCCGCGCGAAGGCCTCGCGCTTCGTGACGAGTCCCCAGTGGCCCGAGTGCGCCAGCGTGACGTGCCGCGCCGAGGGCAGCCACTCCAGCATGCGGCAACTGGCTTCGGCCGGCACGATGCGATCGAGGCCGGGCTCACCGGTCACCAACAAGGTCGGCTGCCGCACCGCGCGACAGTCCGCCACGAAGTCCTGTCCCTCGATGAGGTGCAGGCGCGCCGCCATGCGGTCGGGCGAATGCGGCGCACGAGCGACACCTGCCAGGAGCGAGAGCGCCGAGGGCATCCACGCACGGCCATGGGCAGCCCTCAGTTCGGGCACGATGCGGCCAGGTGATCCGGCAAGGAACGCCGGTGCCATCAGTCGCGGATGCTTCGCCCAGCGCTGGATTCGCGCGTCCGGCGTGAAGTCGGCATTGAGGGGCGACGCGAGGACGACGCCGCGCACGCGGTCCGGATGACGCGCCGCGAGGCGCAGCGCGATCAGGCCGCCGTATGAAACACCGAGAACAACGACCGGTCCGGCCGTCACCCGGTTCAGCGCGTTGAGCGCCTGGCGGACGAGGTCGTCGAAGGAGTGCGGCGACAGGGGCGGTACCGCGTTGTGCTCGCCGCTCAGCGAATAGGTCACCACGCGCAGCCGCTTCGACAGCGTGCGGATGGCAGGCCTGGCCCACTCCCATCGGCCCTGGATACCGGGGATCAACAGCACGGTGGGACCATGCCCGGCGACGTGCATCAGTTCCTCAGCGTCTTGCCGGTCTTCAGCGTGTAGGCGATGCGCGCCTGGGTGTTGGGCTCGCCGCAGAGGCTCAGGAACGCCTCGCGTTCGAGGTCGAGCAGGTAGTCCTCGGACACCTCTGTCGCGTGCGGCACATTGCCGCCCGCCAGCACCCAGGCGAGCTTGCGGCCGATCACGGCGTCGTAATCGCTGATCCGTCCGGCCCGATGCGCGAGGTGCACACCCAGATGGAGCGCGGCCAGCATGTCGGGACCGCCAACCGCGATCGAAGCGGGCGCACGGCCCGGAACGTATCCGGCAGCTCGTGCCTGCACCAATTCGCGGGCGTCGGCATGCAGTCGGGCGCGGTTCATTGTGACGCCGTCGCCGTCGCGCAGGAAACCGAGCGCACGGGCATGGGCGGCGCTGGTCGACACCGTCCCGAACCCCATCGTCTCGAACGCCTGCTGCACGAACGGCAGCGGGTCGTTCTGCCTGCCCGGTCGCCTGGCGAGGGCGCGCCGCAGCATCTCCTTGGTGCCGCACCCGGCCGGGATCAGGCCGACGCCGACTTCGACGAGGCCCATGTAGGTTTCGGCCGCCGCCTGCACTCCCGTTGCGTGCAGCGACATCTCGCAGGCGCCACCGAGGGTGAGGCCGTTGATCGCGAGGACGACCGGCACTTGCGCGTCGCGCAGCGAAAGCACCGTCCGCTGGAACGATCGGACCATCGCGTCGACCGCGTCCCACTCGCCGTCCTGCGCTTCCATCAACAGCAGCATCAGGTTGGCGCCGGCCGAGAACACCTGCCCCTGCGTCGCGACGATCAGTCCGGCGCCCTCGTGCTCGGCCCGCGCAACGCCGGCCTGCAGCATCGCCAGCGTGTCGCCGCCGATGGCGTTCATCTTCGAGTGCAGTTCGACGGCGAAGATGCCATCGCCGGTGTCGACCACCGTCGCGGCTGCGTTGCCGACCACCACGCCGCGGGACCGCGCGGCAGGCAGCACGAGCAGCTCGGCCGCCTCCGGATTGAACGTCGTGCCGGACCGGATCGTGTCGCGACCCTGCGCAAGCGCATCGGCGAGCAGCGCCGGCGCCTGCTCGCTCGCGCCGAGCGCCTCGAGCAGCGTCCTGATGCCGATCGCATCGATGATCTCGAACGGTCCCAGCTCCCAGCCGAAACCCCATCGCATCGCCCGGTCCACATCGTCGATGTCATGGGCGATCGACGGCCAGATCCGTGCGGTGTACAGCAACGTGTCACCGAGGGTGGCGCGCGTGAACGCCGACTCCTCGGAGTCGCCGATCATCAAGGCCTTCAGACGTCCGGATAGTCCGCCGCGCTGCTCTCGGAGCGCATCGAGCGTCGGTCGTGTCGCGGCAGGGCGCGCCACGTACTCGAACGTCTGCGG
>DATJTM010000112.1:0-5405 GCA_035503395.1 Luteitalea sp. | reverse complement strand
CCTCGCTGCGGCCAGACCGCACGCTGCAACTGCACTTCGCGGTCGAGAACCCGAGCGGCATCTCGGCCAAGGCGCTCGCCAGCATCCTCGACAGCGTCTACACCGGACAGCCGGCTGAAGACGTGCTCACGCTCGACACGGACATCGTCGAGCGCGTCTTCCGCCAGAACATCTCGATGGGCAAGGGGCTCGGCCTGCGGTCGCTGGTGCTGGCTGTGCAGGCCCTGACTCGCGACGCGCTGAAGAAGGCGACGGCGTGATCCGAGGCGTGCTCGCCGTCCTCGCGGCGGGCCTTGCCCTTACGGCCGGCGCCACCGCCGTCCCGGCGTCGTCGCCGCAGGCTGCCAGCGCGCGCAGCACCTCGCGCCCCAACATCCTCTTCATCGTCACCGACGACCAGGCCCACTGGAGCCTCGGGTCGCACGGCAATGCCGACGCGCGGACGCCGCACCTCGATCGCCTCGCGAGCGAGGGCGTCCGGTTCACGCGCGCCTTCACGCCCTCGCCTGTGTGCTCGCCGAGCCGGGCGACGATGCTGTCGGGGCGGTATGGGACCGAAGTCGGCATCACCGACTGGATCAACCCCGACGAGAACGCTGCCGGCGTCGGGCTGCCGCCAGCGCTCACGACGTGGGCGGAGGCGCTGCAGCGCGCGGGCTATCGCACCGGGCTGGTGGGCAAGTGGCACCTCGGCGATCGGCCCGAGTTTCATCCCACGAAGCAGGGCTACGAGAGCTTCTACGGGTTCCTCGGCGGCGGCAACGATCCGATGAACCCGCGGCTGGAAGTGAACGGCGTCACGCAGGTCGTCCAGGGCGCCGAACCCGACGTGATGACCGACGCCGCGCTGGCCTTCCTGCGCTCAAGCGACGAGCGTCCGTTCGCGTTGTCGCTGCACTTCCGCGCGCCACACACGCCATATGGACCGGTGCCCGAGCAGGACCTCGCGCCGTTTCGCGACGCACAGGTCTCGATTCCGGTGTTTCCGGGCCTCGACCAGGCGCAGGTGCGTCAGTGGACACGCGAGTACTACGCGAGCATCCACTCGGTCGACCGCAACATGGCGCGGCTGATGGAGGTGCTTGAGTCGTCGGGGCTGCGCGAGAAGACGGTGGTGATCTTCACGAGCGACCACGGCTACAACATCGGCCATCACGGCCTGCACACGAAGGGCAATGGCACGTGGATCGCCGGCGGCGTCAATGGCCCGACGATGCCGAACATGTTCGACGAGTCGCTGCGTCCACCCCTGATCGTGCGTGGACCCGGCGTTCCCGCCGGTCGCGTCGCCGATCAGCTCGTCTCGTTCGAGGACATCTATCCCACGGTGCTCGCACTGGCCGGTGTCGCGCTGCCGGCAGACGCACCGACACATGGTCGCGACGTCACGCCGATCCTGCGTGACGAGACTCCTTCCGCGTGGCGCGACGCCGTGTTCGGCCAATACGACATCCACCACTACGCGATCGCGCACCTGCGCATGGTGCGCACCGAGCAATGGAAGCTGGTGCGCTCGTACGGGACGACGACGAAGGATCAGCTGTTCGACCTGCAGACCGATCCGGGTGAGCGGAAGAATCTCTGGAATGCGCCCGAGCAGCGTGACCGCCGCCGCGAACTCGAACGTCGCCTGCGCGCGTGGATGGCGACCTACGACGATCCGCTGCTGAAGGAGAAGGGGCTGCTGTATCAGCCAGCCCCTTGAGAATTGCAGAATTTCGGAAGTTCAGAATTTGACGACCACCGCCAGGCTTCGAAGCGCGAAGGTGGTGATGAGATTCTGCAATTCTGCAGTTCTGCGATCCCCTAGTTGCTCCCCGCCGGCTTCACGGTGACGCCGAGGTTGGCGACGAGGAACGCCCACTTGTCGGCAGCTTCCTCGATCATCTTGCTCGTCGGCTTGCCGGCGCCGTGACCGGCCTTCGTTTCGATCCGGATCAGCACCGGCTGCGGTCCCTTGTGCGCGGCCTGCAGTGCTGCCGCGAACTTGAAGCTGTGCGCGGGCACCACGCGATCATCGTGATCGGCGGTCGTGACCATCGTCGCCGGATAGGCCGTGCCCGGCTTCAGGTTGTGGAGCGGCGAGTACTTCTGGAGGATGTCGAAGCCTTCCTTGGTCTCCGAGCTGCCGTAGTCGGACTTCCACGCCCAGCCGATCGTGAAGCGGTGGAAGCGGAGCATGTCCATCACGCCGACGGCGGGCAGGGCGGCGCCGAACAGTTCCGGCCGCTGCGTCATCACCGCGCCGACGAGTAGTCCCCCGTTGCTGCCGCCACCGATCGCCAGCTTCGGCGTCGCCGTGTACTTCTCCTTGATCAGGTACTCGGCCGCCGCGATGAAGTCGTCGAACACGTTCTGCTTGTTGGCGAGCCGGCCGGCGTCGTGCCACGCCTTGCCGTATTCGCCGCCGCCGCGCAGGTTGGCGACCGCGTAGATGCCGCCCATCTCCATCCACGCCAGGCTGGCGGGCGAGAACGAGGGCGTCAGCGAGATGTCGAAGCCGCCGTAGCCGTACAGGTACGTCGGGTTGGCGCCGTTCTTCGCCAGCCCCTTTTTGTGGGTCAGGAACATCGGAATGCGGGTGCCATCCTTCGACGGATAGAACACCTGCGTCGTTTCGTACAGCGCCGGGTCGAAGGCCACCTTCGGCTGCTTGAACACGGTGCTCTTGCCGCTCGGCACGTCGAGACGGAAGATCGCGGTCGGATAGGCGAACGACGAGAAGGAGTAGAAGCCTTCCGCCTGCTCACGGCGCCCGGTGAACGCCACCGCGCCGATCGTCGGCAGGGACACTTCCTGCGCGAGGCGGCCATCGAGGCCGTACACCCGCAGCCGGTTCTGCGCGTCGATCTGCCACGTGGCCACGAAGCGATCGCCGGCCATCGTCACGTCGTCGAGCACGTCCTGCTTCGGCCCTTCGGCAATCAGCGTCTTCCAGGCTGACGATGCGGCCTGACCGAGCGTGATCGCAACGAGCCGTTTGCGCGGCGCGCCCTGATTGGTGAGGGCGTAGAACGTCGCGCCGTCGTTGCCGATGACGTTGTACGACCCGTCGAATTCGTTCAGGAACGGCTCGACCTTCGAGTCGGGCCTCGACAGATCCTTCACGAAGATCCGGTTGCGTGGGTCGGTGCCTTCGCTCTGGTAGATCAGCAGGTACTTCCCGTCGTCGCTGACGTCGCCGACCAGGCCCCAGTCGGGCTGATCGGGGCGCGCGTAGGTGAGGACGTCGGCGTCCTGCGGCGTCCCCAGCTTGTGGAAGTAGACCTTCTGGTTCTTGTTGACGCCAGTGAGCGCCTCGCCGTCCTTCGGCGCGTCGTATCGGCTGTAGAAGAAGCCGCTGCCGTCCTTCAGCCAGGCCGCCCCCGAGAACTTCGACCAGCGGATCTCGTCGGGCAGATCCTTGCCGGTCGCCACCTCGCGCACCTTCCACCGAATCCAGTCCGAGCCGCTCTCCGACAGCGAATATGCCAGGTAGCGGCCGTCGTCAGTCACCGTGGTGCTGCCGACGGCGACGGTTCCGTCGGCCGACAGCCTGTTGGGATCGAGCAGCACGTCGGGCGCGGCGTCGAGGCTCTTCGCCCGGTAGTAGACCGCCTGGTTCTGCAGACCGTCGTTGCGGGTGAATACGTAGAAGTCGCCGCGCTTGCGCGGCAGGCCATAGCGCTCGTAGTTCCACAGCGTCGTCAGGCGCTGCCGGATGGCGGCCCTGGCCGGAATCTTATCGAGGTAGCCGAACGTGACGGCGTTCTCTGCCTCGACCCAGGCCTTGGTGTCGGCGGCGTTGTCGTCCTCCAGCCAGCGATAGGGGTCGGCGACCTTGGTGCCGAAGTAGTCGTCCACCTGCGCGACGGTCTTCGTCTGCGGGTACGAGGTGGGCGCGGGCGGCGCGGTCTGGGCCGAGGCGGCTCCGGACGCGGCGATCAGGGGTGCGGTCATGGCGAAGGCAAGCAATCTGCGCATGGCTGAGGTGCTCCGAAACTTGATAGTAACTGCCGCCGCCATGGGTGGGGTAGGGATGGCCGTCCCGGCCGTCCGTCGCTGCCAGCACACGGAACGCGGATCAGCCGTCGGTGACGGACCGCTCGGAGAGCGGTCCCTACCTCACTCTGGCACCATTCCACGATTGCGAGCCGCGCCCAGCCCATGTAGGCTGCGCACGCGGGCGCACGCCTGCCCTCCCAGGAGTTTTCCGTGTTGTTCAGAACCTTCTGTTTGCCGGCCCTGGCCACCATGCTCGTGGCCGGTGCAACGACGGCGACGGCCCAGCCCGCGGCCTCCGGCAAGTTGAGCATCATCATGTTCGGGGCGCACCCCGACGACTGCGACATCCGCTCGGCCGGCACCGCCGCCAAGTGGGTGGCCGCCGGCCACAAGGTCCGGTTCGTCTCGGTGACCAACGGCGACGCCGGCCATCACGAGATGGGCGGCGGTATCCTCGCGGCCCGTCGCCGCGCCGAGGCGCAGGAGGTCGGCAAGCGGCTCGGCATCGAGTACGTCGTGCTCGACAACCACGACGGCGAGCTGGTGCCCAACCTGAAGGTGCGCGAGCAGATGATCGTGCAGATCCGCGAGGTGAACGCCGATCTCGTCCTCGGGCCGCGTCCCAACGACTACCACCCGGACCACCGCTACACGGGCGTGCTCCTGCAGGACGCGGCCTTCATGGTGTCGGTGCCCAACATCCTGACGCACGTGCCGGCGACCAAGAAGAATCCGGTGTTCCTCTACTACCAGGACGGGTTCCAGAAGCCGCAGCCGTTCTCGCCCGACATCGCCGTCGACATCACCGACACCTTCGAGAAGAAGATCGATGCGCTCGACGCGCACGTCTCGCAGGTGTACGAGTGGCTGCCGTGGCACGCCGGCCGTCTCGATCAGGTGCCCAAGGACGTGAAGGCGCGTCGCGAGTGGCTCAAGAAGGACCGTGCCAACACGCCGAACGCCGCCGTGCGCGCTGCGCTCGAGAAGTACTACGGCAAGGAGGCCGCCGCGAAGGTGCAACAGGCCGAGGCGTTCGAGATCTGCGAGTACGGCGCCCGCCCGTCGGCCGCCGACATCAGGCGCCTGTTCCCGTTCCTGCCCTGACGATTCGCGTCGTTCGCGCCGTCCCTGCCCGTCACGTCGTCGGTGGGGACGGCCGTTCCGGCGTCGATGTAGACTCCTTCCCATTCGCATCGACGTGCCCCCCGCGGGTACACAGGGACGGATCTGCATGCGCCGGATTCTCTCGCTCGTCCTCTTGGTAGCCGTGGCTGCCTCGATCCCGTTCGTCGCCGCCCTCTCGCGGGCCCAGAGCGCGCCCCCCACATCGCTGGCCGATGTCAGCTGGCTCAACGGGCACTGGACCGGCAGGACCGCGAAGGGTGAGCACATCGAGGAGATGTGGATGCCCGACGAAGGCG
>DATJTM010000111.1:0-3356 GCA_035503395.1 Luteitalea sp. | reverse complement strand
TGACGCCCGTAGCAATCGGCCGTATCGTCCTGCTGCCCGGTCTTGTGATCTTCCCCGCCGAAGATCACCAGATCGAAGTCGCGATGGGGCTCCACCCGCAGGTACGCATACGGCTCGTCGGTGTCCCACCACAGCGCATCGGGCAAGACACCTTTGGGCACCCTGCCAGCAACGACGTAACTCGTGTACAACGCGAGCTTCGTCTGGAACAGTGTGGCGCCAGCCAGGCTCGCGAGTCCGACGACCGGGTTGTGCGTCGCGATGACGATGTCTTCGCAGCGAATGGTCCTGCCATCGACGACCACGGCGCGCGGCTCGTCGTTGAACTCGTCTGCCGCCGAGTGCTCATAGATGCGCCCGCCCAGTTCCACCAGCGCGCTGGCCACGCCCGCCAGATAGGCCCTCGGGTGCAAGCGCGCCTGATTGGCGACGCGAATGCCGGGGCGGCGCATCAGCGGCACCTCGTCGAGGTACTCCACATCGAAGCCGAGCTCGCCTGCGAGCTTCGCATCCTCTCGCAGACGCTCTGATTCCTTCGCGTCACCTTCAGACAGGGGCGCGTGGAGGTAACCGTCGACCCACTCGAACGCCGCGTCGATGCCGTGTGCGCCAATCACGTCGTCGATCGTCGCCATTGCCGCCCGCCCAGCATCCCAGGTGGCCTGCGCATGGTCGCGCCCGAACTGTTTCACGAGTTCGGACAGTCGCGTGTCGGTGACCATCGTCAGATGCGCCGTCGTGTGGCCTGTGTCAGCGCACGCGCAACGCTCACGTTCGAGGACGACCACCTTCTTGCCCGCCTTCGCGAGCAGATACGCCGTGGTGAGACCGGTGACGCCGGCCCCCACCA
Organism: Luteitalea sp.; assembly: GCA_035503395.1. Taxonomy (GTDB): domain Bacteria; phylum Acidobacteriota; class Vicinamibacteria; order Vicinamibacterales; family Vicinamibacteraceae; genus Luteitalea. The sequence goes on along the minus strand of DATJTM010000111.1, from coordinate 2,506 downwards.
CGACGACGTCCGTGGTGGCGTTCTCGCTGAGCCGGGCGAACTGCGGGAACGTCCCGGATGTCGTCCAGTACGGCGTCGTGTCCTGTGGCTCGCCCGGCATATATCGCTGTTCCCTGACCGGAAGATGTTGGGCTCCGAACACCTCGCGTCGAGGTGCCTCGATGGCCGTCTGCCTACACAGGCGGCGGTGTTGCCTCGCGCTCGAAGTGTCGATGCCTCGCGAGCGCCGCGATGAACCCTGCGGACAGCCCGTCCTTCGACCCGTCGTCGCCGACCAGCAGGCCGGGATCGCCCTGGGCCGGTGCGATGCCTGCCGCCTGGAGAACGGGCTGACTGCCCGGCAGCGCCAGGATGGTCTTGCAGTGGCGAAACTGGTCACGCACGAACTCCGCCATCCGGCCGTCGGCCGCCAGGGCCGCTGCCGCGCTGCCGCCGCCGACGATCACCGCATCGAACAGCACCGACGGCATGGCATCGACGGGAACGTCCACCTCGATCGGCACGCCGCCGCCGTCGACCTCACCCAGCATCGACCCGACGAAGCGTGGCACCGCCCCCGCCGCCGACAGGTCCTCGCGCAGAGCCGTCACTGCCGCACCGTCGACGCCATCAGCGACGAGGATCGCCACGCGACGGCTGCGCACGCCTCCCGCGCCCGGTCTCGCCATGAGCGACAACGCCGATGACGAAGTGACCTCCGGCGTGACGTCGTCCTGCAGCACCTTCGGCAGGGGTGCCGGCATCGGTCTGATGCCGAGTCCACGCGCGACCTCGTTCGCGAGACGTTCGTCGACGTTTCGCAGGCCCGCCACCATGCGTTCGCGGATCGCCGGCGTCTGCACGCGGGACAGTTCGAAGCGGAACGCGTTGATGATGTGCTGCTGCTCGACCGGCGTCTGGCTCGCGAAGAACAGTCGGGCCTGCGCGTAGTGCTCCGCGAAACGCTCAGGCTTGCCGCGCACCTTCGAGGGCTCTGGCGCCAGCGCCTCAGGGAACGACGTGAAGCCGGCGCGGCCTGCCTGGAACGGGCATCCACCCGCCAGGGAGTTCGGTTCGTACGACACGCGACCGCGGTGGATGGCCTGACGATGCATGCCATCGCGCTGGTTGTTGTGCACCGGCGCGACCGGCGCGTTGATGGGAATCTCGTGGAAGTTGGGTCCGCCCAGCCGCGAGATCTGCGTGTCGACGTAGGAATGGATGCGGCCGGCGAGCAACGGGTCGTTGCTGAAGTCGATGCCGGGCACCACATGGGCGGTGCAGAACGCTACCTGCTCGGTCTCGGCGAAGAAGTTGTCGGGATTGCGATTCAGCACCAGACGCCCGACCACGGTGAGCGGCACGAGTTCTTCGGGAATCAGCTTGGTGGCATCCAGGATGTCGAAGGAGAACCGCTCGGCATCGGCCTCGCTGAAGATCTGCACGCCGAGTTCGTATTCCGGGTAGTCACCCGCCTCGATCGCTTCCCACAGATCGCGTCGGTGGAAGTCCGGGTCGGCTCCCGAGATCTTCACGGCTTCGTCCCACACCAGCGAGTGCGTGCCGGCAACCGGCGACCAGTGGAACTTGACGAAGTGGGAGTCGCCAGCGGCATTGACGAAACGGAACGTGTGCACGCCGAATCCCTGCATGGTGCGATAGCTGCGCGGGATGGCGCGATCGGACATCGCCCACATCAGCATGTGGGTAATCTCGGGCATCAGGGAGGCGAAGTCCCAGAACGTGTCGTGGGCCGACGCGGCCTGCGGCATCGCGAAGTGCGGCTCGGGCTTGGCGGCGTGCACGAGATCCGGGAACTTCATCGCGTCCTGGATGAAGAACACCGGGATGTTGTTGCCGACCAGATCCCAGTTGCCCTCGTCGGTGTAGAACTTCACGGCGAAACCGCGAACGTCCCGCGCCGTGTCGGTCGAGCCGCGCTCGCCGAGCACCGTCGAGAAGCGCACGAACACCGGGGTGATCTTGCCCGCCTCGGCGAACAGCGAGGCACGCGTCAACTCGCCGAGGGCCTTCGTGCATTCGAAGTAGCCATGCGCGGCCGAGCCGCGGGCGTGCACGATGCGCTCGGGAATGCGCTCGTGGTCGAAGTGGGTGATCTTCTCGCGGAGGATGAAGTCCTCGAGCAGCGTCGGCCCACGAAGGCCTGCCTTCAGCGAGTGCTGATTGTCTCCAACCGGTACGCCCTGATTGGTCGTCAATTGGCGATCAGTGGCGTCGGCGCGCACGCGGTCGAGCGGCGCGATCGTCTTGTTCACACCGATTGGCGGTCCGCCGCTGCCCACCTTGTCCGACCCAAACGCCTCGGTCACCGTGCTGGCGCCGACAATCGGGTCATGGGGCGTCGCGTGCTGGCCGACAGGGGGTGTGACCGGCGGCTCGGCCGCATACTCTGCGGCCTTGTCGGCGTTGTGCGTCCGCGCACCGGACAGCGCATCGGTCCCCTTCACCTTGTCCGACAGGACGTCGGTGATGGATCCCGCAGTCGGGACCGCAGGTCCTCCGGCCG
>DATJTM010000110.1:0-5802 GCA_035503395.1 Luteitalea sp. | reverse complement strand
CCGGCTCGCCGAGCCGGCCGCACACGGACGCGCCAGCGGCGCGTCCCTACCGAATAGCGTGCCTATAATCCGCACGTGCCAGCCATTCATCGGATCCCTGCCGCGGCCGCGGTCTCGGCCGCGGCACTGTCGCTGACGCTTGGCGGCGTCGTCCTGCCTCGCGTCGAGCTGAAGCTCGACGCCTACGGCACCGTGGGACAGGCGCCGGCCACGTCACCGCCGTCGGTGGTCGCCGGCATCCCGGTGAACTACGACGACGCGAAAGTCGGCACGTACACGTTGCCGGCGCTGCTGCAGATGGCCGATGGGTCACCCGTGCGTGACGCCGCGGCATGGAACGCACGACGCCGACCGGAGATTGTCCGGCTCCTCGAAACGACGCAGTTCGGTCGAAGTCCAGGTCGTCCCGCCGGCTTGCGCTTCGAGGTGTTCGACAAAGGGACGCCGGCCCTGGGCGGCGCCGCACTACGCCGGCAGGTGCGCCTCGTGTTCACGGACGCGCCTGGGGCGCCCACCGCCGACCTGCTGATCTACCTGCCGGCCAACGCACGCGGGCCGGTGCCGCTGCTCCTCAACATCAGCTTCACGGCGAACTCCGCGGCGGTCGACGACCCCGATCTGAAGCCGGGCACCGTGTGGGATCGAGAGACGAAGGCTCGTATCCCGGCGACGCCGCGTCCGCAGGGGCGCCTCGCCGTCGGCGCCTTCCTTGCGCAGGGCATCGGCGTGGCGACGATGTACTACGGTGACATCGAGCCGGACTTCGCCGAGGGCCTGCCCCTCGGCATTCGCAGGCACTTCCTGGGGGCCGGACAGCAGCGTCCTGGGGCCGACGAGTGGGGCACCATCGCGGCCTGGGCCTGGGGCCTGAGCCGCGCGATGGACTATCTCGAAACGGACACCGGCGTCGACGCGCGCCGCGTCGGCATCACCGGCATCTCGCGCCTCGGCAAGACGGTGCTGTGGGCCGGCGCCAACGATCCGCGCTTCGCCCTCGTCATCGCGAGTTGCTCGGGTGAGAGCGGTGCGGCCCTGAGCCGGCGCAACTACGGCGAGAACGTCAAGCACATGACCGTGCGCTACGGTTATCAGTTCGCGCCTGGTTACGCGTCGTACGGCGACCGGGTCGACGCCCTGCCGGTCGACGCTCACATGCTCGTTGCTGCCATCGCGCCGCGGCCACTGTTGCTGCAGACCGGCACCACTGATTTCTGGTCGGATCCGAAGGGAGAGTTCCTGTCGGCGGTCGCGGCGTCGCCGGTGTACGAACTGCTCGGCGCCAGGGGCCTCGGCACGACGGAGTTGCCGGCGGCTGGCACGCCGCTGATGAACACCCTCGGGTACGTGATGCACGAAGGCGGGCACGGCACGGTGCCGTCCGACTGGCCGATTTTCGTCCAGTTCGTCCGCACACACCTGGTCGACGGACGGCCAACAGCGCGCTGACGCGCCGTCGTGTCATTCGGGCCGTCTTGCGCGATCATGGTCACGGATGATCACGTACGACTCGCGCAACTGGTTCGCCGCCCTGGCGCTCCACCGCGCCGACACCTTCCGGAAACTGCTGCCGCTGCTGGTCCTCGTGGGGGTCTTCACATGGGCCGTCGGCTACATCGAGACCGAGTACCTGGGGCTGACCCGACAGAACACGGTCGCCAACCTGCCGTCGATGCACGGCCTGCTCGGGTTCGCGATCAGCATGCTGCTGGTCTTCCGCACCAACACCGCGTACGACCGCTGGTGGGAGGCGCGGCGGCAGTGGGGATCGCTGGTCAACGTGAGCCGCAACCTCGCGATCAAACTGGCCGCCATCCTGCCCGACGATGAGGTGCAGGGTCGTGCCGACATGGCGCGGTTCATCGGCCTGTTCGCGCAAGCGCTGACGGCGCACCTGCGGTCCGAGAAGACCCGCCTCGCCCTCGACATCGCCGCCCATCCCGAACTGGAAGGCGTCGACCCGGGGATGCACGTCCCGGCGCGGATTGCCGCGTTGATGCACGCGCGCGTGCACGACGCGTATCGGGACGGACGGATGGCCGGGGATCAACTCATCGGGGTGAGCACCGACCTGACGATGTTCATGGACATCTGCGGCGCCTGCGAGCGCATCAAGAACACGCCGATTCCCTACTCCTACTCCTCCTTCATCAAGAAGTTCATCGTCGTCTACTCGCTGACGCTGCCGTTCGGGTTCGTGTTCACGCTCGGCCTCATCGCTGTGCCGGTCGTGATGTTCATCTTCTACGTGCTGGCCAGCCTCGAACTGATTGCCGAAGAAATCGAGGAACCGTTCGGGCTCGACACCAACGACCTGCCCCTCGATCGCCTGAGCGACATCATCACGAACAACGCCCGGGAGCTGCTCGCGTCCCGGGCGTGACGGTCTCCGTCAGAAGCTGACCTTCGCGGCCACCTGCATCTGCCGCGCCGGGAACGTCGAGCGGATGGTGCCGAAGGCGTTGCTGGAACGGTCGCCGTTCGGCGATCCGAAGTTGGTGCGGTTGAGGATGTTGAAGCCCTCGGCGCGAATCTCGACGAAGCCGCCGTTGCGGAAGCCGAGCGGGAAGCGCTTCTGCACCCCCATGTCCAGCTGGTAGAACGCGTAACCGCGGACGATGTTGCGGCCGGCGTTGCCGAACGGCTCGGTGGCGGTGGGCAGGACGACGGTGTCGCGATTGAAGTAGTTGTCGATCGAACGCTGGTCTTCCGGCGTCATCGGGTCGCCGATGATGTTCGGCCGCAGGTTGACGCCACCGAGGAACGACGGCAGACCGGAGGTGACCGCGGTCGGGCCCGATGTGTTGTAGCGCAGGTTGACGGTGCGGCCGCTGCGCATCGTGTAGATGCCGCTCAACTGCCAGCCGCCAAGGACCGCGTTGAGGGCCGCCGGCATGCCGCTGCCGAAGCGACGGTCGCGACCGACGGGCAGATCCCACACGAAGCTGGTGACGTTGAGCAGCGGCACGTCGTAGCCGGACAGGCCGCGGTCGTTGTCGATGTCGTACACGTTCTGCGGCGTGCCGGTGTTGCCGCTCGGGTCCTCGAGCACCTGCGCGACGTTGTCCATCGCCTTGGACCAGGTGAACGAGTTGAGCAGGTTGAGGCGGCTGCCAAGGCGGTACTCGACCTTGGCCTGCAGCGCGTTGTAGTTCGAGAACGCCTCGGGCAGCACGGCGGAGATCGTGCCGTAACCCTGGATCGGCCGGCGCGCCGCGAGCGTCGCATTGGCGTTCTCCCCGGGCAGCGGCGGCCGGGCCTGGTTGATGTCGGCAATCATCGCCAGATCGCGCGCGTTGTTGCCGACGTAGGCGAGGTCGACGAGCAACCCGGGCCGCAGTTGGCGCTGCACGGAGACGTGGTAGCTCTGAATCATGCCGGCCGGCGTCTCGCGCGGGATGTGCAGCACGACGTTGTTGGGCAGGTTCGGCGGATAGCCGGACTGCGTCGTGCGGAAGCAGCCGACAAACTGATCGCCGCTGCAGAGCGGCGCCAGGCTCTGGGTGACGGTGGCGCGTGTGACGACCGGGTAGTTGGTCGCCAACAGGCCGGCACTGGCGAGCCGGTTGAAGTGGATGTAGCCGACGCCGTAGCCACCGCGCACGACCAGGTTCCGCGTCGCCTGGAAGGCGAAGCCGAGGCGCGGCGCGAAGTTGTTCCGGTCAGGATTCACGAGCGCGCGGTCGGCCATCGACCCGCCCGAGGCCGCGACGATGGTGTTGGTGGCCGGGTCGAAGTTCGACATCCGATCCTGCTGCTCGTAGTACGGCGTCACGTATTCGTAGCGCAGGCCGACATTGAGCGTGAGTCGGCCGTTGAGCGTGATGTCGTCCTGCACGTACGCGTAGTGGGCGCGCTGCCGCATCTGCGCGACGATCAGGCTGGCGAGTTCGTATTGTGTGCGGGCGCCGAAGTAGAAGTCGGCGAGGTTGTACAGGTTGTTGGCGGCGGCGCCGGCGGGGCGGCTGAACTGACTGCTGTAGGTATCGAGGCCGTAGAGCGGGTTGGTGTCCTGCACCTCGGTGTTGACCGCCAGGTACTCGTAGCCGACCTTCAGGCTGTGGCGGCCGAGCACACTCGTCAGCGTCACGCGCGGGTTGATGTTGAACGGGTTCTGGAACTGCGGATTGGTCGCCTGGCGACCGAGCTGCGTATAGCCGTTGATGGTCTGCGGCGTGAGGCCACCGGTCAGGGACGGATCGTTCTCGGGCAAGCCGGTGATGCCGTACAGCTCGCGCATGCTCGGCCCGCCGATGCCGGGCGGCTGCTTGCCGGCCTGCGTGCGCGACACGCCGAGACGCCCGTCGATCACCGTGGTGCCATTGAGGATATACGTGCCGCCCCCGACGAACTGCCGCGACCGCACCTCGATCAGGCCGTTCTGGTTGCCACCCGACGGACCGTCGATGTTCGGCGCCTCGAACGCCTCGTTGATCTGCTGGCCGTAGCGCACGAAGCCGGACAGCGCCGTGCCGAACTTGTTGTCGAGGCGCACGTTGAACTTGTCGTAGTCGCTGCGGTTCGGCACGCCCTTCTGGTAGTTGTTCGCGGACACGCCCGGCACGTTCGGTTCCGGCAGCTCGCTGAGCACCCGGCGCGCGAAGGCGGTCATCGGGATCGCGGTGCCAGCCGGGTACGTCTCGCCCGTGAACGGGTTGGTCACCGGCACCGTCAACACGCCCTCACGCTGCGCCATCGTCGGGATGGTGGTGAACACGAGCGTCCGCTGCTCCTGCCGGAAACCTTCGTAGTCGCCGAAGAAGAACGCCTTGTCGCGCCGGATGGGGCCGCCGAGCACGAACCCGAACTGGTTGCGGATCAGCGTCGGCTTGGCGCCGCCGGTCGGCTTGAAGAAGCCGGTCGCGTTGAGCGCGGTGTTGCGATGGAACTCCCAGGCGCTGCCGCGCAGTTCGTTGGTGCCGCTGCGGTACGACGCGTTGATCACGGCGCCGCCACTGCGCCCGTATTCGGCGCTGTAGTTGTTGGTCTGCACCTTGAACTCGGCGACGGCGTCGGGCGACACCTGAATCACCTGGTTCGAGAAGCCCTGGTTGCTGGTGCCGTAGGCGTTGTTGTCGACGCCGTCCAGCTGGAAGTTGTTGGCGGTGTTGCGCAGGCCGTTCGCATTGAAGGAGCCTTCACGGCCGCTGGTGCCAACGCCGTTCTGGTTGGACTCGAGCACGCCGGTCGAGAGCAGCGCCAGGCTCGAATAGGAGCGGCCGTTCAGCGGCAGGTTGACGATCTGCTGCCGCTCGATCACCTGGCCGCGCTCGCTCGAGTCGGTTTCCAGCGCCTGCCCACCCGACGTCACGACGACCTCGTCCGACAGGGTCGCGACCTGCAGTGTGAGATCGACACGCTGGCGGGCGTTGACCTCCACGCCGACGTCGGTCGCCATTGCCTTCGAGAACCCCTGCAACTGCGCCGCGACCTCGTAGCGACCGATGCGGACGTTCAGGAACTGGTAGTTGCCGTTGTCGTCGCTCTGCGTCTCGGCGGTGATGCCGGTCTCGACGTTGCGCAACGTGACCGCCACACCGGGCACCACACCACCCGAGTTGTCGCGAACGGTACCGAGCACGACCGCCGTGTCGAACTGCGCACGGGCCGGGGCCACCAGGCACACCAGTACGAAGAAGCACGCCAGCAGCTGGCGGCCCCATCCCATCATCAACCTGCCGTCACACATCGGGGGTTCTCCTGGACACACGGCGCCACAGATTCGCGTGGGCACGCGACGAGCGTGTGTCGGGTAGTCAGAGCGGGCGCTAGCCTACTCGAAGCCCGCGGGGCAGGAAAGCTCGT
>DATJTM010000109.1:0-6990 GCA_035503395.1 Luteitalea sp. | reverse complement strand
ATGCGTGCGAATCTCCGAACCAATACGGTCCTTGAGCGGCGTGATGATCTTCCCGCGGGCCGTGTAGTCCTCGGGGTTGGCGCTGAAGACCAGCAGGATGTCCAGCGGCAACCGCACCGGGAAGCCTTTGATCTGGACGTCGCCTTCCTGGAGGATGTTGAAGAGGCCGACCTGGATGCGGCCCGCGAGATCGGGCAGCTCGTTGATCGCGAAGATGCCGCGATTGGCCCGCGGCACCAGTCCGTAGTGCATCGTCAGCTCGTCGCCGAGCGACAGACCGGCGCGGGCCGCCTTGATCGGGTCGATGTCGCCGATCATGTCGGCGATCGTCACGTCGGGCGTGGCCAGCTTCTCGACGTAGCGGCGATCGCGCCCCAGCCATTCGATGGGCAGATCATCGCCGGCCTCGGCGACACGCTGGCGCCCGTAGGCACTCAGCGGCGCGATCGGATCGTCGCTGATCTCGGAACCGGGAATCACCGGGATCTCGTCGTCCAGCAGCGTGGTCAGCGCGCGCAGCAGTCGGCTCTTCGCCTGGCCGCGGAGTCCGAGCAGGATGAAGTGGTGACGGGCGAGGATGGCGTTGACCACCTGCGGCACGACCGTCTCGTCGTAGCCGAGTACACCCGGGAAGATCGGGCCGCCGGACTTCAGGCGGGCCAGCAGGTTGTCGCGCAGTTCGGTGCGCACGGGGCGACGTGCGATGCGGCCGGCCGCGACAGCCTGCTTGAGGGCGCCAAGCGTTGTCGGTCGGGACATGGGGCGATAGTATCAGGTCGATTTTCGCGACGGACCGTGATGGCCCGTCCCTTCTTGGACTCCGCATCCCCCTGCATGGTTGCCCCTGGCCGCGCATCTGCCGATCACCCGGTGCTGTCGCTCGACAGCCCACTCGTCTTCGCACACCGCGGTGGCTCGGTGCTCCGTCCGGAGAACACCGTCGTGGCGTTCGACCATGGCCTCGCGCTCGGGGCAGACGGTCTGGAGTTCGATGTCCGTCTGTCGCGCGACGGCGAGCCGATGGTGCATCACGACGAGACGCTCGACCGTACGACCGATGGTCGTGGTGCGCTGACGGCGTTGAGCGCTGCGGAGCTCGAGCGGCTCGATGCGGGGCACCACTTCCGTGGGCTCGATGGCGAGACGTTCCGCGGACAAGGTGTTCGCATTCCGAGGCTGACCGAGGTCCTGGCCCGCTACGACGTGCCGTGCATCATCGAGTTGAAGGGGCACGATCCCGAGGTGGGGCGACGGGCGGCGGCGGTCGTGCGTGCGGCTGGTGCGTTGGGCCGGGTGTGCTTCGGCGGCTTCACTGACGCGGTCGTGCGCGCAGCGCGTGAGACCGGCGCCGACGTCATCACGAGCGCCGCGAAGGAAGAGATTCGCTGGTTCCTGTATCGCTCGTGGCTCGGGCTGGCGCCGACGCAGACTGCATATCGCGCGTTCCAGGTGCCGGAGACGGCCGGTGTGACGCGCGTGGTGTCGCGTCGATTCGTGCGAGCGGCGACGCGCGCGCGGATTCCGGTCGCGGTCTGGACGGTCGACGAACCCGCCGACATGGAGCGCCTGCTGGAGTGGGGCGTGCGCGGCGTGATCAGCGATCGCCCGGATCTTGCGGTGCCGGCCGTACGTCGATGGCGAGCGTCGCATCCTGGTCCCGTCGTGTGAGGGGCTTTGGCAGGGACGGCTCTCCGAGCCGTCCTACAACGTCATCGACGTCATCGATGCGCCCCGGCAGCAACACCAACACGAACAGGTACGAGAGCACGACGATGAAGGCGACGTAGGCGGTGGCCGCGCCGTGTGATGTGTAGCCGAGCGCGCCGAGTGACACGCCTTCGAGCAGCGACGTGACCACGCGCCTGGCGAGGCTGCCTTCGGGCGCGTAGAGCGCGTCGAGCACTACGTACTTCAGCACGTAGGCCGACAGCAGCACGACGCCGAGGCTCTGCATGGCGCGGCCGCGCGTGGGACGGGCGGCCAGCGTGTTGAGCAGCATCAGCAGGAAGAACAGCGACGCCAGCACCTGCAGCAGCCCGGCCTCCGGCGTGAGCGCCGTGAAGAGTTGGGCCGAGGCGAGCAGCAGCGTGACGACGACGATCGCGCCGCTCGTATTGGCCAGGCCGGCTCGATGTGGCCCGATGAGCAGCCACGGGTTCACGACGCCGGTCCGCACCAGGACGCCCACGAGCAGCAGGCCGAGCACGAGCGTCATCGGCGTCGGCGGCAGGAACCGCCACGCGCCGTTGCCGACGTCGGTGCGGAACCCGCCACCAGCCGCGACCAGCAGGCAGAGCGCCGGCAGGACGAGCACCTCACGTGCGATCAGGCTCGACCAGGCGCGCGGAGTCATCGACGTTTGCGCAGCACGCGCATCGGGTTGAAGTCGGAGGCGTCGCGCCGCAGGCCTTGTTCGAGTTCGTCCTTCAGTTCGTCGGCCGTCTTCATGTCGAGCGCAGGATCGTCGACGCGCACCCGACCGTCCGGTGCGACCGCAATCGCGCGATTGACGGCCATCAGTCCTTGACCGAACAACTGATCGTCGCTGTACACGCGGCCCCACCCCTGCCGGTACCAGCTGTAGGCGATGTAGAACTGCGTTTCGGCGTGGCGCGACGCGGGATCGGCGCGCTCGAACGCGGCGCGCGCCTCGGGGAACTTGTCGGCCGCGAAGAACTGGCGCCCCTGGTCGAAGTCGGCCTGGTTGATGCGATAGGCCCCGACGGTTGCGGCCACGCCGCCAGTCAGTTCCCTGAACGTGGTCGGCTGCTGCACGAAGAGCCACACGAGCACCGCCAAGCCAGCCACCGACGCCACCGCGCCACCGAGGCGGAGTGCGACCTCCGCTCGCGGCATCGCCGGCGTCGTCATCCGACGAACACCACGTGGACGAGACGCGGCCCATGCACGCCACGCGTCAGCGTCATCTCGATGTCGGCCGTGCGGCTCGGACCGGTGACGAGCACGACGTTGGCGGCGCCGCGCAGAAGGTCCGGTTGTGCCGCCATCAACGCGCCCAGCGTCATGTGCAGCAGTGACACCGGCACCAGCGCGATGTGCACGGGCGGCAGCACCGAGGCCAGTCGCGGACGACCCCCACCGTGCACGAGCGCCACCGACCCTGTATCGACGAGCGCCGCATGCGCACCGGTGATGCCGACGATGGCGCGATCGAGCCGGTCGCAGTCGTCGGTCCGCGCGGCGGCGTCTCGGCTGACCTGCGCCTCGAGCCTGGTCGTGCGATGTGCGAGTCCAGCGATCACTCCTGGCAGTGGCAGGTGCGCCTCGTCCCACGCCACGTAGGCCGGCAGGTCGTCGCCGGTCCGACGCCATTCCGGCGACTCGAGGTAGCCGAGCGCGAGCGCCGCCGCTTCGTCGCTCGTCGTCACCCGCGACACACGCCCGCCGACCGCTTCACAGGCGACGGTGAACTGGGCGATCGCCTCGTCGAGCGTCGCCGGCATCGGCACGGTCGGGAACGGACCAGGATGGGGTACCGCAGGGCCAGACGCCGTGAGGCGCGCGCGCACGTCTGCGGGGAACAGCGGCCGCGTCATCGTCGGCCCTTCTCGCGAAAGCGCTCGGTGAACGTCTGGCGCGCCATGGCGGGAAAGTGCCGGTGCCGCGTCCAGCCGGCGAGTGGGCCCGGCAGGTTGTCGAAGCCCCGTGGACCGAGCCACGACGCCATCAGCCGCGAGACCGTCGATGCGAGGCGGAAGAGCCACGGCCGCGTGGCCGCGATCCGGAATACGTGTAAACCTGCGCCTACCCATCGCGGCGTCAGCCCGTGCGTCTCGGCTTGCGCGCGCAGCGCGAGGAGCATGCGCGGGATATCGATACGGACCGGACACGCTTCCTTGCAGGCGCCGCAGAGGCTGCTGGCCTGCGGCAGGTCCGACCAGGGCTCGAGCCCGAACGCGCCGGGCGTGTAGACGGCACCGACCGGCCCCGGATAAACACTGCCGTACGCGTGGCCGCCGATCTCCTGATAGACCGGGCAGGCATTGAGGCAGGCGCCGCACCGGATGCAGTAGAGGATCTCCTCGAGCTCGGTCCGGAGCAGGCGGCTGCGTCCGTTGTCGACGATCACGATGTGCAGGTCGGACGGCCCGTCCGGATCATCATCGCGGCGCGGGCCGGTGATCATGTTCGTGTAGACGGTCAGCGGCTGACCGGTGCCGCTGCGCGCCAGGACTCGCAACGCGACGGCCAGGTCCTGCGCGTTCGGCACGATCCGCTCGAGCCCCATCAAGGCCACGTGCACGCGCGGCACCGTCGTCGACAGTCGTCCATTGCCCTCGTTCTCGACGAGGCACAGGCTGCCGCTGTCGGCGACCGCGAAGTTCACGCCGCTGATGCCCATGTCGGCGGCGAGGAATTCGGCGCGCAGCATGCGGCGGGCGAACGCCGTCATCTCGGGAATTCCCGCAACGTCGGTGTCGGTGGCCTGCAGTTCGCGGCGGAACGTCTCGGCGACCTGCTCTTTCGTCTTGTGGATGATCGGCGCGATGATGTGCGACGGCACGTCCTTGTCGAGCTGAATCACGTATTCGCCGAGGTCGGTTTCGACGACGCGCATGCCCGCTGCTTCGAGCGCGTGATTGAGCTCGACTTCTTCGGACACCATCGACTTGCCCTTGACGATTCGGCGGACCTCGTGACGCTGCGCCAGCGACACGACGAGACGCGTGGCGGCCTCGGCATCGGCGGCGAAATGCACGTGCGCGCCGGCCGCCTGGGCATTGGCGACGAACTGATCGAGGTACGTCCCGAGGTTGGCGATCGTGTGCGCGCGAATCTGCCGCGCCTGATCACGAGCCGCCTCGCCGTCGGCAATCAGGCCGATGGCCTGCCGCCGCGCCACCATCATCCGGCCGGTGGCGATGTCGAGCGCCTTCTGGAGGTTGTCGTCGACGAGCGCGCGCTGGGCGCGCGTGTAGAACGGCAGCGGCGAGGGCGAGTTCATGCGGCGCCGTCCGCGACGATCTCGGCGATGTGGCGCACCGTCACGGCAATGCCGCGTCGATCGAGGCCGCCCTGCATGTGCATCGCGCAGCTGATGTCGGTGACCGCAATCGTGTCGGCGCCCGACGCCGCGATCTGACGGCACTTGCGATCCAGCATCGCGCCCGAGATGTCCGGCAACTTGACCGCGAACAGTCCGCCGAAGCCACAGCAGGTGTCGGCTTCCGGGAGCGCGACGACAGCGGCGCCGTCCACCGTGCCGAGCAGGTGCCGTGGCTGTGCGTCGATGCCGAGGCCGCGCAGGCCGTGGCAGCAGGCGTGGTAGGCGATGGTGCCGGCGCCGCGGCAGGCGGGCGACAGTCCCAGCACGTCGACCGCGAACTGCGTGAACTCGTACGTCCGCGCTGCGACCTCGCGGGCGCGCGCTTCCCAGGCCGGGTCATCGGCGAGCAGCGCGGCGGCCTGGTGGACGAGCATGTCGGTGCAGGAGCCGGACGGCACGACGATGGGGGCCGGATCGCGTTCGAGCAGCGCAATCGTGTGCCGCGCCATCGCTGCCGCATCGGCGCGGGCGCCGGCGTTGCAGGCTGGCTGTCCGCAGCAGGTCTGGCCGTCGGGCACGATCACCTCGACGCCGGCCCGCTCGAGTACCTGCACGACCGCCTCGGCCGCATCCGGCGCGAAGTGATCGACGAGGCAGGTCACCAGGAGCTGCGCGCGCGTCGGACGCGGGCCCGGAGGCGCCGCGCTGGCAGGAAGGGACATGGCTACGGCGGATTATCTCTCACGAGCGCCGTTCGTCGTTCCACGTTCGTCGTTCGTCGTTTCTGAGTACTATCCCTGCCGTGACCGACCTCGATACGCCGTTCCGCTGGGGCATCCTCGGCGTTGCCCGCATCAACCGTGCGCTCGTCGGACCGCTTGCGTCCAATGGGCACCAACTGCTGGCGGTGGCCTCGCGCGACCTCGACCGCGCCCGCCACTATGCCGAGGCGCAGGGCATTGCGCGACCCTACGGCAGCTACGAGGCCCTGCTGGCCGATCCCGACATCGATGCCGTCTACATTCCGCTGCCGCACTCGCTGCACGTGGAGTGGGGTGTGAAGGCGGCCGAGGCCGGCAAGCACGTGTTGCTCGAGAAGCCGATCTCGCTCGACGCCGCGGGTGTCAGGACCTTGCAGTCGGCCTCGCGCACGCACGACGTGGTGATCACCGAAGCGTTCATGTACCGGCACCACCCACTGGTCGCACGTGTGCGCGAACTGGCGCACGACGGCACCATCGGACGGTTGCAGGGCGTGCGCGGCACCTTCTCCTTCGTGCTCGACCGCCCGGCCGACACGCGATGGGACCCCGAGTACGGTGGCGGCAGCCTGTGGGACGTCGGCTGCTACCCGGTCTCCTTCGCGAGGACGATCGTCGGCGCGCGCCCGATCTCGGTGCAGGCCGCGGCCAACTGGTCACCATCGAAGATCGATCTCTCCTTCTTCGGGCAGATCCTCTTCCCGGACGACGTCGTGGCGCAGATCCACAGCAGCTTCGAGTCGCCCTTCAAGACCGAGATGGAGATCGTCGGCAGCGAGGGGCGTCTGCTGATTCGTCACCCGTTCAAGCCCGAGACCAGCGAGACGATCGAAGTGCTGCGCGGCCAGGAGACGTACACGGTCTCGGTCGATGGCCCGCCGCTGTATCAGGGCGAGGTCGACGACGTGCGCGACGCCGCGCGGAACGGCCGTCCGCCGCTGGTGACGCTCGACGACAGCCTCGACAACGTCGACACGCTGATCGCGCTCCTCAAGGCCGCCCGCAGCGGCAGCACCGTGACGTTGTAGCGCGCCATTCCTTCACGAGGGTAGGGGCGCCTCTCTGAGGCGCCCGGCTCGTTCGTCGATCTGTTACGGCGCGACGACGAGGCGGTCGCGGTCTTCGCCGCGGAAGCCGGACAGGTCGACGTCGCGGCTGGCCCCGAGCGACCGGTGATACTCGATGCGTGGATGGTCGTCGGTGAGGAGCGGCCCGTCGCCG
>DATJTM010000108.1:0-4905 GCA_035503395.1 Luteitalea sp. | reverse complement strand
CTCTGTCGTCGAAGCGATCCGCGACCTCGAAATGCCCCATGTTGACGAGTCCCCCTGTCGTCTCATGGGTATCGCGGGAAGACCAATCCGTAGTCCGTACTCCACAGATGAGTACGATATCTACGAAAGCCTCGGAAGCGGCTGCGACAACATCGGCTGGCGTTAGACTGCCGAACGAAGCAGGGTCATCCATGAAGACGACTAGCTTGCCCTCAGCCAAGTGGGGCTTCATTCTGCCAAAGAGTCCGTAGACCACACGCGAGCTATCTTGGTAGGGCGCGGGCTTAAGCCAGATTACATCGCAGCCGGATTTCGCAAGATCAAAGGCGCAACGCTTCAGGATGGTCGTCTTGCCAGACGCAGCACTACCGGTCAAGACGAGGGCGGCCGAGTCCCTCGTCGTAGACCTCGCCAAGAGCAAAGCGTCATCATTCAGTGAAGCTGAGATACTCCGCCGAAAGTCAAGCCCGTGAGCGAATGCATCCCATCGAGGTACGGCAGGGCTAAAAAGAAGGTCGGTAAGTCGGTTATGTTCGGAGCGGGAAATCGGACTTTCAAGTTGCGCGTTAACAACTGAGACGAGATCCTCGTGCGGCCGCGTGAGGTTAACAAGGTGCTGCAATCGCTCACCGTATGGTAGTGCGAGCTGGCTGCTTATGCGCTGGGCAGAGATTGCCTGACTGGTGAACTCCGTCAATGTCGCGTTCACGGTGTAGATTGGAATGCCAGGGGGGAGGGTCCGCCGTAACGCGGGAGACTCCAGGGCGCTCGGCGAGTCGACGAACAGTAGAGCGGCAGGCGTCGTGCTGGCAAGCGCCCTCATCGCAGAGAACAAATCGACGAGTAACCAGGGGCAGTCAGCGATACCCATGCAAACCACGGGGGCGCCCTGTACAAGGTCGGCGAATGCGCGAATTCTCGCGTGCCAGGTGCTGGACCGACCTTTGTAAGTGGCCGTCGAGAATGAAAAATCGTCGCGCTGAGTGCTACCGAGAAGCTTCGCGACAGGAGTATGCCGTGGTGGTAATGGAATGAATGGGTCGGCTAGAATTGTGACCGGATGTCTGGTGGCCCGTGCGGCCTGATCCTGCTGGAAGGAAAGGTCAAAGGCGCTATCGAGACAGAAGGAGAGGACAGCCGACCACCTGACCTGCGCTAGCCCTCGCATGCCTGCAACAGGCGGTGTGGAGTTCGCAAAGTCACGAAAGGTCGATCTAAGCTGAGCCTCCGTTATACCTCGGTCCAGAATCAAGTCGGCAGTATCGAGGTAAGTCTCGCCGCCGGGTATGCCAAATGTTTCGGCCAAGCGGTGCGACAGATCGTGGAAGTAGCCGTGGCCGTGCGTGGCGGATGGCCCCAGTATTAATCCCATTCTGTTGCGGAGCACTTGATCCAATGAGTCGCGCGTGATCGCGCGCAGTTGGAGGTCAGCCATTCGCCGCAGAGTAGATCCGGACTGCTCCCACGTCAATGAGAGTCGGCGCTATCGACCAGGCTCACTAGCGCTGGTGTCGAACTGGAAGTGGCGTTCCGTTAGGAAACAAAGAAGGCCTACAAGACTGGAGCAACCGTGCCTTTCGCTTCCTGCAGTAGCCACGCCGGCCGGCGCCGACGATGGCGACGGCACGGTGCAGGAAGAGCGCATCTACCACATGGCCGGCTCCGACACGCCGGACATCCTGACGACCGCGCAGCTGCGGCACCTGGTCGAGGCGGCCGGCCGCACGCCCCTCGAGCGCGACACGATGTACAACCTGGTCGGGGCGTAGACACCCGGCCTTCGTCGGTCGGCCTTCGGCTTTCGAACTCACACGCACGCTCTCGCACTTCGTAGCGGTCGCCGGCCTGGTCGGCCGGCGCCGATCTCATGGGCCGTTCGGGGAACGGCCCCTACCTGCGGGATTCAGAATCTCGCGTGACACCGTGTGTGTCGACCCGCAGCCCCGCGGGCTGCGCGCCGTGGGCCCTTGCTCTCGACATTCGCATTTCCGCATTCCCGCATGCGTATCGGGTAGCCCGTAGCCCGTAGCCCGTAGCCCGTAGCCCGTAGCCCGTAGCCTGAGGCCCTGAGGCCTGGAGCCCGTAGGCTGCAGGCTGCAGGCTGTAGGCCGTATAGTCGTCTCGTCCATGGACATCAGCCAGAAGCGATTCGCCAATCGCGCCACGTTCGGGTTCGGCGACAGCGAACTGCGCTACACCGTCAGCGATGCCAGCGGCAGCAACACCGTCACCGTGCCCTACGCCGAGATCGAGCGTGGGCAGGACGAGATGGTCGAGCGTAATGCCTGGCTGCGCAACGCCGGCCTCTTCTGGATCTGCCTCAGCCTGCTGATCGTCGCCGTCAGCGACACCACGCCGCGGCGACTGCGCGGTGTCGGCTGGATGATCATCGGGCTCGGCTGTCTCGTCGCGTACCGCTTCCGCACCACGACGTTCACCGTGCTGCACTCGTCGAAGGGCCGCATCTTCGTCATCCGCAACGACGCGACGCACGACCAGGTCCTGAGTGAGATCGACACGCGTCGTCGCAGCCAGCGGCGTGACTGGTACGCGCACGTCGATCTCGACAACGCCCCGGCCCGCGAGACGGCGAAGTTCGACTGGCTGAAGGAAGAGGGCGTCATCTCCGACGACGAACACGCCGAGGCCGTCGCCGAGATTCACGGTCATCACCACGAGCCTGACGCGCCGATGCCCGGCAGCACGCGCCTGCACTGACCCGTCCGGAGGAAGCAGTTCATGACGACCAACCCCTCGGCGTTCCTTGCTGCATGTCGTGCCGGTGATGTGCCGGTGATCACGGCGACGCTCGACGCCGACCCGGCGGTCGCGCGGGTGACGGACGATGCTGGGCGAACCGGCTTGCATCTCGCACATGGCCATCCGGAGGCGGTGCGACTCCTGCTCGCGCGCGGGGCCGACCCGAACGCCCGTGATCGGGGCGACAACATCACACCGCTGCACCTGGCGGCCGCCAACCGGATCGTCGAGAGCGTGCGGCTGCTGCTCGACGCCGGCGCGGACGTGCACGGCACCGGCGACCTCCACGAAGGCGATGTCATCGGCTGGGCCGCCGCGCAAGGCAACCACGATGTCATCGACCTGCTCGTGGCCCGTGGCGCGAGGCATCACGTGTTCTCGGCGCTGGCGCTGCGCGACCACGATCTGCTGCGACGCGTCGTCGACGAGAATCCGGCGGCCCTGGCCAGGCGACGGTCGCGCTACGAGAACCGCCACACCGCCGTGCACGCGGCATTTGCGGCGCCGGACGGCCTGGGCTACCTGGCGGGCACGCCGGACATCGCCGCGCTCTCGCTGCTCATCGAATTGGGTGCCGACGTCGACGCCACCGACGACCGGGGTCGCACGCCGCTCGATGTGGCGCTGCTGCGCGGTAATGTCGAGGCCGCGCGCCTCCTGAGTGACGCCGGCGCTCGTCGCGGCGCTGGCGCGGCGCTCGAGCCTCGTGCCGATGTTGCTGCTGCGGCTGGCGCCCTCGCCGATACCGTCGTGGCGGGTGAACCGATGTTCCGCGTGGTCGATGGCCGGACGACCGTCCGCTGGTTCCAGGCGATCGGCTTCGAGGTCCTGGATGCGTACCAGGAGGACGGCGACCTGCGCTACGCGCGTCTGGGGTTCGGCCGTTGCCGGTTCGCGATCGCGCCAGGCGGTGGTCCGCCGCGCGGTGCCAGCCTCTGGGTGTTCACGACCGACATCGACGATCTCCACCAGCTCGTCGTGCAGCGACAACTGCAGGCCGTCTCCGATGCGCTCGCCGATCCCTCGGCCATGCAGTGGCCGTTCGACGAGGACCTCTACACGCCGTTCTACGGCGGCCGTCAGTTCAGCATCCGCGATCCGAACGGCCTCGTCGTGGTGTTCCATCAGCCGGACGGCGTCGATGGATCGGACGACGCCGACCCGTAGCGGAATTTTTGCGTAAGTCGACAGGCTGCCGCGGGCCTCGTCGGCCCGCGCGAAGATTGATGGTTCTGTCGGCTTTGCTGCCGCGACGAAGCACAACGAAATTGGGTAGGGACGGCTCGCCGAGCCGTCCGCCTGGAGACGCGATGGATCGACGACGGTTTCTGCAGGCATCGGCGACGCTCGGCGTCGCCGCGACATCGGGGATGCAGGCCTCTGGCTTCCCGCAGGCCACTGCCGGAGCAGGCGCCGCACAGGGACCGCCGCTCCAGCAGTACGACGCGCACGCGCCGCTCGTCATCGAGCGGGCTCGCGACGGCAAGCCGCGCGCCGGGCAGGTCGTGCTGGCCATCCAGCCGCACTCGGACGACATCCCGCTGTTTGCCGCCGGCACGGTGCTGAAGTTGATCGACGAGGGCGCGACGGCGTACGTCATCCGCGTCACCAACGACGACATGGCCGGGCCCGGCTCGCACGCCGAGACCGTCATGGCCAACTGGCGCGACTCGGAGGCCGTCGGCAAGGCGCTCGGCGCCACGAAGACCTTCGACCTCAACTACAACAACCACATGATGGACAACATCGCGTGGGCCGAGCTGCGCCAGCGGTTCATCTTCCTCTTCCGCCTGCTCAAGGCCGACATTGTCGTCACCTACGACCCGTGGGGCGCGTACGAGGAGAACCCCGATCACGCCGTCACGAGCCGGTGCGTCGAGGCCGCGGCCTGGATGGCTGGTGGCACGAAGGATTACCCCGAGCACTTCGCGGCGGGCCTCGCGCCGCACAGCGTGAAGGAGAAGTACTACTTCGCGCGCTTCCAGCAGCGGGTCAATCGCGTCGTCGACATCGGCCCCTGGGTCGAGCGCAAGATCGACATCAATCTCGAGAACAAGGCACAGGGACCGGCGGGAGAGAACGGTCAGCGGCTGCGGGCGAGACTGACGGCGGAGGGCAAGCGCCTGCCGTTGCTCGGCGACGACG
>DATJTM010000107.1:0-4513 GCA_035503395.1 Luteitalea sp. | reverse complement strand
GCGCGGTCATCCGCGCACTTGGCATCCTCAAGAGGGCGGCAGCGGAGGCCAACATGCAGCTTGGCGAACTGCCTCAGGAAGTCGCGGAACCGATCATCTCGGCTGCTGACGACGTCATCAACGGCGAGCTCGACGATCAGTTCCCGCTGGTGGTCTTCCAGACCGGTTCGGGTACGCAGTCGAACATGAACGCCAACGAGGTGATCGCCAATCGAGCCGTGGCGATCATGGGAGGCAAAGTTGGTGTAGACCGCACGATCCATCCCAACGACCACGTCAACCGCGGACAGTCGTCCAACGACACGTTCCCGACCGCGATGCACATCGCCGTCGTCGAAGAGCTGCACCATCGCTTGTTCCCGGCCGTCCGCCAGCTGCGCGATACCCTGGCCGCCAAGTCCGCGGAATTCGCCGACGTCGTCAAGACCGGTCGTACGCACCTGCAGGACGCGACGCCAGTGACGCTCGGTCAGGAGATTGGCGCCTGGGTCGCACAGATCGACTTCGGTCTGCACTCGGTGGAGCAGTCGCTCGACGGTCTGTACGACCTCGCCATCGGCGGCACGGCCGTTGGCACCGGTCTGAACGCCCATCCAAAATTCGGTGAGCAGACGGCGGCCCAGATCGCAGGCAAGACGGGCTTCCCGTTCCGTTCGGCCGAGAACAAGTTCTTCGCGCTGTCGGCGCACGACGCCCTCGTCCAGACGTCGGCGGCACTGCGCACGCTGGCCGGTGGCCTGATGAAGATGGCCAACGACGTGCGCTGGCTGGCCAGCGGCCCGCGCAACGGCATCGGCGAACTGTTCATCCCCGAGAACGAGCCCGGCTCGTCGATCATGCCCGGCAAGGTCAACCCGACCCAGTCCGAGGCGATGACGATGGTGTGCGTGCAGGTGTTCGGCAACGACGCCGCGGTGGCGTTTGCGGGCACGCAGGGCAACTTCCAGCTGAACGTGTTCAAGCCGGTGATGGTGCACAACGTGCTCGAGAGCATCGCGCTGATCGCGGATGCCTGCCTGGCGTTCGAGGAAGGCTGCGCAAAGGGCATCGAGCCGAACCGCGAGAAGATCGCCGAGAACCTCGGTCGCAACCTGATGCTGGTGACCGCGCTGAACCGCCACATCGGCTACGACAAGGCGGCAGCGATCGCCAAGCACGCGCAGAAGAAGGGTCTGACGCTGCGCGAAGCCGCGCTCGCCTCCGGCGACGTCACCGCGGAGCAGTACGAGCAGTGGATCATCCCGGTCGAGATGACCCGGAACACGAAATAGTCTGCAGCCTACGGCCTACAGCCTACCCGTGCCGGCAGCCGTCATCGTCGCAAGCAGGCAGAGACGGTTGCATGGTGCACGGAAGCCGTGAGCGGAGGTGGGTCTCGACCCGGCCCACACGAGATAGAAGGTCGGGCCGGTTGTCCCAACCCGGCCCACAGCAGCCAACAGCCTACGGCCTACAGCCGCCCTGCGCTGGGAGACGTCACACCAGCCTACAGGCGACGGCCTGCAGCCTACGCGTCGCGGAGGTAGGGACGCGCCGCCGGCGCGTCCGCGCGTCGAGCTGACGTGTCCGCCGTAGCCTTGACGAAGGCGGAAGCTCGACGCCTGCGACGAGGCGCACCTCACGTTCTTTCGTATGCGTCGGCGAAGGCGCGCCGCTGCTCGCGTGATCCGAGCAGCACCAGTTCGGACTCCCGGACGAGCGTCGTCGCGCCGTCGATCTGCGTGACGAGGCCGTCCGGGGCTTCGACGCCAATCAAGGTCATGCCGGTGCGCGACCCGATGCCGCTCTCGAGCAGCGTCCGGCCCGCCAGCGACGGCGGCACCGGGATCGTGAAGAGCTCGACACCCTCGCCGAGCAGCACCGGCTCGTGCCCGCGCACCAGCGACACGACGCTCTCGACGCCAATCGTCGTGTAGCTCAGGGCGAAGTCGGCACCAGCCCGATGGATCGCCTCGACGTTGCGCTCGTGCGTGACCCGGCTGATGATCCGCAGCGCCGGATTCAGCTTCCGGTAGAACACCGCCAGGTAGATGTTCATCGCGTCGTCATTGGTCGTGAGCAGCACCGACGGCGACCGATGGATGCCAGCCTGCTGGAGCACGTCGCGGTCAGCGGCTTCGCCAGCGAATCGGGCATCCGTGAACGGCGCGAGTGTCTCGAGCGCGTCGGCGGATCGATCGATGGCGTGCACCGTGAGTGCCTTGCGCTGTAATGCGCGGGCGGCGGCCTGGCCGACCTTGCCGGCGCCGACGACGATGACCGGGCCGAAGGCCGGCCGATCGGACGTGAGCAGCGCGTTGAGGCGGGCCACCTGGCCATTCGAGCCGGCGACGACGAGTACGGCGTCCTCACCGATCTCGGTCTGCGGATACGCCGGCTGCAGCTTGCCGCGCGTCCACAGTCCGAGCAGGTTGAGGCCGGTCTGATGGCGAAGCCCGGTGTCGATGACGCGCTTGCCGACGAACGGCGTGTCGCGAGCCGGCACTTCGGCGAGTTCGAGATTGCGCAAGCGCCCGATGACGTGTGCCTCGGCGCGGCCGGCGTGGACGCGGCTGGCCAGGTACTCGCCGAGCTGCAGCTTTAGCGGCAGCACGGTATTGGCGCCGCTCACCTGCAGTACGTCGACGGCGTCTTCCTCCTCGGCGATCGCCACGACGGGCACCGACTGCGACACCTCGCGCACCGTGAGGGTGACGTTGGTGTTCACCGTGTCCTCGGCGTTGGCGAGGATGAGGCGGGCGCGGGCCGCACCGGCTCGTTCGTAGGTGATCCGGCCGTCGGGTTCCCCGAGCAGCACGCGCAGCCCATCGTCGTGAATGCGAGCCGCGCGGTCCGGGTCCGGCTCGAGGATGACGTACGGCACGCCTTCCTCGTGCAGGCGTGGGACCAGACCGAGGGCGACGGCGTCGCGCTCGGCGATGATCACGTGCCCCTGGACGTCGGCCGGCACCTGGCGTGGAACGCGCAACCGGACACGGGCTTCGAGCCACGGCGCGTAGAACAGGCGGATGAACAGGAACGGCAGCACCACCAGCAGGAACACCACGCCCGACATCAGCACGACCATGCTGAACAGGCGGCCAGTGTCGGTGGTGAAGGTGATGTCGCCGAAGCCGAGCGTGCTCATCACCACCAGCGTCCAGTAGAAGCCGGTGATCCACGTGTGCTCCTTGCCTTCCACGTACAGCTGGATGACATGGAACAGGACAGCGTACACGGTGACCATGGCGGCGAGGAAGCCGAGGTACCCGAGCAGGGCGCGCAGGTTGGCCCGGGCTTCCCGTTCGGTGGTGAAGTACGCCAGCTGGCTGACCAGGAACTTCATCGCGGTGGCTGGATGCTACTGCGGCGCCGTTTCGCCTACAATCCAGCCGTTCCCTTCATCTCCGAAAGCGAGTCCGTGTCCATGCACCGACGTGAGTTCCTGCAGAAGACGACCGCGGCGACCACCGCCGTGCTCGGCGCGCTGCCCGTGATGGCCGCCGCCCAACAGCCGTCGGCGCCCGCGGCCCCGGCCGCGCGTCCGCTCACGAAGCCGACCCCGTCTCGGACCTTCAAGCTGAAGTACGCGCCGCATTTCGGCATGTTCGAGAACTCCGCCGGCAAGGACCTGATCGACCAGTTGAAGTTCATGGCCGACAACGGGTTCACCGCGCTCGAGGACAACGGGATGATGGGCCGCACGCCGGAGCTGCAGGGACAGCTCGGCGAGGCGATGGCCAAGCTGGGCATCGAGATGGGTGTGTTCGTCATCCAGACCGGTGGCAACAACAGCGACCGATTCACGACGGGCAAGCCGGAGAACCGCGACCTGTTCGTCAAGGCCTGCACGGCGGCGGTCGACGTCGCCAAGCGCGTGAACGCGAAGTGGATGACGGTGGTGCCGGGTGGATTCGAGCGGCGGTTGCCGATCGGGGTGCAGCACGGGCACGTGATCGACACGTTGCGGGCTGGCGCCGACGTGCTCGCGAAGCAGAACCTGGTGATGGTGCTCGAGCCGCTCAGCGACAACCCGGATCAGTTCCTGCGGACCTCGGATCAGACGTACATGATCTGCCGCGCCGTCAATTCGCCCGCCTGCAAGATCCTGTTCGACATGTACCACATGCAGCGGAACGAGGGGCACATCATCCCCCACATCGACTACGCGTGGTCCGAGATCGGCTACTTCCAGATCGGCGACAACCCGGGGCGCAAGGAACCGACGACGGGTGAGGTCAACTACAAGAACATCTTCAAGCACGTGCACGCGAAGATGCAGACCGACAAGCGCGATTTCATCTTCGGCATGGAGCACGGCAACGCCTTCCCCGGCAAGGAAGGGGAGCAGAAGCTGATCGACGCGTACGTCTACTCTGACGCGTTCTGAGCCGGTTTGCGGTGAGGGACGGACGGCCGTCCCGGCCGTCCGTCGCCCAGAAGTGGCGACGATATTGGTGCAGGGCCGCGTCTGGCAGCTGGCTCTGCCTCGCAGCCCTGCGGTTGACTAGGCCAGCGACCCCGACGTGGCGTA
>DATJTM010000106.1:0-3699 GCA_035503395.1 Luteitalea sp. | reverse complement strand
CCGGCCTGCCGATGATGCTGGTCTCGCTGTTCTCGCCGACCGACAAGTTCGACTCGCTCTACCTGGCCAACTACGCCAACATCAACATCATCGACGCGCTGTACCGCGTCCGCGGCGTCGGCGAGGTGCGGGTGTTCGGCGCTGGCGAGTACGCGATGCGGATCTGGCTGCGACCCGACCGCCTCGCGGCGATGTCGATGACCGTGCCGGAAGTCTCGCGGGCCGTGCAGCAGCAGAGCGCCGTCAATCCGGCCGGCCAGGTCGGCGGTCGCCCCGCGCCCAGTGGCCAGGAACTGACCTACACGGTGCGAGCGCCGGGCCGGCTGCAGACGGCCGAGGAGTTCGGCAACATCATCCTGCGGTCGAATGCCGATGGTTCGGTCGTCCACCTGCGTGATGTCGCGCGGGTCGAGCTCGGTGCGCTGAACTACCAGCAGATTGGTCGGTCGAACGGCCAGCCCGGCGTCGGCATCGCGGTGTTCCAGGCGCCTGGATCGAACGCGCTCGACGTGGCCGCCGGCGTCCGCGACGTGATGGACGACCTGCGCGAGCGCTTCCCGAAGGACGTCGATTTCCGCTACACGCTCGACACCACGGCGCCCGTCTCCGAGGGCATCAAGGAAATCCTCAAGACGCTCGCCGAGGCGATGGTGCTCGTCATCCTCGTCGTCTATCTGTTCCTCCAGAACTGGCGCGCCACGCTGATTCCGATGCTGGCCGTGCCGGTGTCGCTGATCGGCACTTTCGCGGTGTTCCCGCTGCTCGGCTTCTCGGTCAACACGCTGTCACTCTTCGGCCTCGTGCTGGCCATCGGCCTGGTCGTGGACGACGCGATCGTCGTCGTCGAGGCGGTGGAACAGCACATCGAACACGGGATGAGCCCGCGTGACGCCACCCTCAAGGCGATGCAGGAAGTGTTGGGTCCGGTCATCGGCATCGCGCTGATTCTCGCGGCGGTGTTCGTGCCGGTCGGCCTGATGGGCGGCATCCAGGGGCGCCTGAACCAGCAGTTCGCGATCACGATTGCCGTCTCGGTGCTGATCTCGGCCTTCAACGCGTTGACGCTGTCGCCGGCCTTGTCGGCGTTGCTGCTCCGCCCGCGCAAGGAATCGCGTGGCTGGATGGCGCGGGTGTTCGGCTGGATCAATCGCTGGCTCGATCGCACGACGCGCGGCTACGTGTCGTTGAGTCACGGGTTGATCCGCAAGCCGCTGATCGGCATCGCGCTGTTGCTGGCCTTTGCGGCAGCCAGCGGCCTGCTCGGGCGTCGGCTTCCCGCCAGCTTCCTGCCCGAAGAGGACTACGGCTACTTCCTCCTGAACATCCAGTTGCCGCCCGCGGCCTCACTCGATCGCACCGACGCGGTGACGCGCAAGGTGGACGCCATGCTCCAGAAGACGGAGGGCGTGCGCAACTTCAACACGATCGTCGGCTTCAGCCTGATCACGCGCGTGACGGCGTCCAACAACGCGTTCTACTTCGTGCAGCTGGCGCCGTGGGACGAACGTGAAGGCGACGGCGAGGACGCGCGGTCGATCGTCAATCACGTCAACCGCCAGCTGCGCCAGGTGGCGCCCGAAGCCGTGGCGTTCGCGGTGATGCCGCCCGCCATCCCGGGGCTGGGGTCACAGGGTGGGTTCTCCTTGTGGCTGCAGGACCGGGGCGGATCGTCGGTCGCCGACGTGGACGCCGAACTGCAGAAGTTCCTGGCGGCCGCGCGGAAGCGGCCGGAACTGGCCGGCGTGACCTCGCCGTTCAGCGCCAACGTGCCGCAGGTGTTGGCCAACGTCGACCGCGAGAAGGTCCTGCGGCAGGGCGTCGCGCTCGGCGACGTGTACCAGACGATGCAGGCGTACCTGGGCGGCTTGTACGTCAACCAGTTCAACCGCTTCGGACGTCAGTGGCGCGTCTTCCTGCAGGCCGAGGGCGACTCCCGCAACAGTCCCGACCAGGTCGGCCAGTTCTACGTGCGCAACGACGCCGGCACGATGGTGCCGCTGTCGGCGGTGCAGACCATGCAGCAGACATTCGGGCCGCAATTCACCAATCGCTTCAACGTCTACCGCGCGGTCCAGGTGAACGGCGCGGCGGCGCCCGGCTTCAGCTCCGGCGAAGCCATGATCGCGCTCGAGGAAGTGGCGCGGCAGACGCTGTCGCCGACCTTCAGCTACGACGGGTCGGATCTGTCGTTCCAGGAGCGGCAGGCGGCGGGCTCGACCGGCACGACGTTCCTGCTGTCGCTGGTCTTCGTCTTCCTGATCCTCGCGGCCCTGTACGAAAGCTGGTCGTTGCCGTTCTCGGTGCTGCTGACGGTACCGGTCGCGGTGTTCGGCGGCTTCCTCGGCCTGCTGCTGCGGAAGCTGGATCTCGACGTGTACGGGCAGATCGGCATCGTGATGCTGATCGGGCTGTCGGCCAAGAACGCCATCCTGATCGTCGAGTTCGCCAAGTACCGGCTCGAAGCCGGCATGTCGGTCGTCGACGCGGCGCTCGAGGGTGCCCGACTCCGCCTGCGGCCGATTCTGATGACGTCGTTCGCCTTCATCCTCGGCTGTGTGCCGTTGTGGACGGCGCAGGGTTCCGGCGCGGCGGCGCGGCGCATCCTCGGCACCGTGGTCATCACCGGGATGCTCGCGGCCACCTTCATCGCGGTCTTCCTCATTCCCCTGCTGTTCGTCCTGTTCGAACGGCTCGCGGAACGCATGGGCCGCAAGACGGCGCACGCACCGGCCGTCACCGCGGAGAGTGCATCATGAATTCGGCCTTCGGCATTCGGCCTTCGGCCTTCGCCAGTACCGCGACCATCGCCGTCCTCGCTTTGAGCGCAGCCTGCACGACGGTTGGACCCGATTACACACGGCCGCCGGTGACGGCGCCGGACACGTTCCGTGGCGCCACGGCTGATGCGTCGGCGCCCTCACTGGGCGATCAGTCCTGGGAGGCCGTCTTCCAGGACGAGGCGCTGCAGGCGCTCATCAAGGAAGCGCTGTCGGGCAACTTCGACGCGCGGATCGCAGCGACGCGCGTGCTGCAGGCGGCGGCGCAACTCGGTATCACCGGTGCCGACCAGTTGCCGACCATCACCGGTCAGGTCAACGGGCAGGGGCAGCGCGGCGCCATCTTCGGCGGCCAGCGGGTGCCGACGATCGGCATCGCGCAGATCAACGTCGGGCTGTCGTGGGAGCTCGATTTCTGGGGCCGCTTCCGGCGCGCCACGGAGGCGGCGCAGGCCGAACTCGCGGCGACACAGTGGGGACAGCGTGCGATCGCGACGCGCCTGGTCGGCGAGGTCGCGGCGCAGTACTACGTGCTGCGGGCGCTCGACCTGCAACTCGAGATCGCGACGCGAACGCTGGACGCCCGGCGGGAATCGTTGCGCCTGACGGAGGTACGCGAGCGCGGTGGCGTGACGCCGCTGGTCGACGTGCGGCAGGCCGAGCAGCTCGTGCTGCAGGCGCAGGCGCAGATCAGCGACGTGCAGGGACGGATCACGCAGGTCGAGCACGCGCTCTCGCTGTTGCTTGGACGCGCACCGGGGCCAATCACGCGCGGCACGCCGCTCGTCGCGCAGTCGCGGCCGCCGGAGTTGCCGGCCGGGCTGCCGGCGTCGCTCCTCGAACGGCGGGCCGATGTCCAGCAGGCCGAGCAGCGACTCGCCGCTGCCACCGCGCGCATCGGCGTGGCCGAGGCGGCGAAGTA
>DATJTM010000105.1:0-8736 GCA_035503395.1 Luteitalea sp. | reverse complement strand
GACATGCCGATCGCGTCGTCGGGCCTGCCCGATGTCACCACGCGCGTCTCCGGGTATCGCTCCGAAGGTCTGCGCGCGGATCCCTTGTGGGTGTCCGCGGCGCGGCAGGGCGTCGCGACCGTTGCGCAGCAGGCGACGCAGCTGTTCCCGCTGACGCCGATCTCGTCGGGCGCGCAGCTTGCGGCACCGCCGACGATCCTGCACGGGTACCAGGCGCCCGTCGTGGCGCCGGCCCGATGGCTGCGGGCTTCCGACACGTCGCCACGCCCCTGTGGTGCCGACGACCGCGACGCGACGGCATGCTTCTCGTGGCGCTCGGGTGCCGTGACGTTCGACGCCGCGCTCGGCCGCGACGTCAGCGAGACGGTCCTGCGTGTGCGCGTGTCGGGCTCGTCGCGCCACGTCGTCGTGCGTCGGGCCGACACCGAGCGCGAGCCGCCGCGCGGTCGCGACCTGGCCAGGCATTTCAGCGGCGGCCTGCTCGTCGACGTGCCAGGCCACGAACCGGCGATGGCGTACTTTCGCCTGTTCGACGCCACGCCTGACGGCAAGGTGCTGGCGCTGTTCCAGTCGGCCGCGCAGGAACTCGTGCTCGCGCGCGGCTCACGCGCGTCTCGGGCCGAGGCCATCGCGTTCCTGGAGAACGTCGGCGGCTTCGTCGGCAACGGCGAAGACGAACCCTGGGACCGAAGTGGTGTCAGCGGCGAGCCACTCTGGCTCGGTGGCGACGGTACCCGTGAGCGCCGCTACCTCGAGACGCTGGAGCTCGGGATTCGGCAGACGATCCGGCACGCGAAGCACCTGTGGCAGGCGCAACAGCCGACCGCGTTCATCGGCTACGTCAGCATTCCCGACGAGATCGATCACACCTGGCTCGGCCAGGCCCGCATCGACGCCCGCTACGACGAGTTCCGACGCTGGGGCTACCAGCTCGTCGACCGGGCGGTGGAGACGTACGTCTCGTTCGTCACGCCAGCCGACCACATCGTGTTCGTGAGCGATCATGGCATGACGCCGGTCACGCACGACGTTCGCGTGAACGACGCCCTGCGCGACGCGGGGCTCGTCGCCGTCGACGAGAACGGTGTCGTCGATCCGACGCGGTCGCAGGTGTGGTTTGCGCGCAACTGCCTCGTCGTGCGGACCACCGCCTGGCAGGGCGGCACGGTTCCCGTCGCGCGTCGTGCGGCGGTGCTGGCGAAGGCGGAAGCAGCGTTGCGCGAGATTCGTCCGCCGCAGGGACGGCAGCCGGTCGTGTCCGCGTTCTTCTCGTCGAAGGCCGATCGCGAGCGACTCGGGTTCGGCGGCTCCAATGGCTTCGACGCGTGTGTCGACTTTCGTCCAGGCTACGAGGCGACGACAACGACCGGGGCGGGCCCCATCGTCCGCATGAAGATGCGGCCGACTGGCACGCACGGCTTCCTGCCGACACGGCCGGACATGCACGGCATCCTGATCGGTGCGGGGCCGCGCCTGCCGGTCGGTGGGCGCTGGCCGGTGCAACGTGCGATCGACGTCGCACCGCTGGTGAGCGATCTGCTCGGCATCCAGCCACCGCGCGACGCCCGTGGTCGTTCACCGCTTCTGCGCCCCTAGACGTAGGCGTCGAGCTTCAGCTCGACGCAATCGCGTTGCGACCTGTGACGCCGGCCGAAGCCGGCAGGCCTACTGACCGTCGGACAGAGTCCGACGGCTACGCGATGCAGGCGGGCCGCGTTGGGACAACGGGCCCTACCTTCACCAGGTGGACACGTACACGCGCCCTACGATGCGGGGCGCAGCGTCGTCTTCACCGTCGCCGTCGACGAATCGACGATCGACGCGTAGATCAACTGGCGCAGCGTGGTGTGCGCATCGGATCCCGCCGACGGCAGGAGCTGGGTCATGAACACGACCACCAGCTTCTCGACCGGATCGACCCAGAACTTCGTGTGGTACGCGCCGCCCCACCCGTACTCGCCGACCGAACCCGGACGGCCCGAACGCCCGACGTGCTCGGTGATCTCGAAGCCGAGTCCGAATCCGAGCGAGCCGTTGGCGTACAGCGTGCCCACGTGGTTCGACGTCATGAGTTCGATGGTCTTCGGGCTGAGCAGCCGGGCGCCGTCGAGCGTGCCGCCGTTGAGCAGCATCTGCAGGAAGCGAGCGTAGTCGGATGCCGTCGAGACCAGGCCGGCGCCGCCCGAGAACGACTTGCGCGGGCCGCTGATGTAGTCACCCTGGCCCGTGCCGGCCTCTGGTGCGCGGGTGAGCGTCGGGTTCGCGGTCGTGCGCGAGTACACCGTGGCGAGGCGATCGGACTGCGCCTGGTCCACATAGAACGACGTCTGCGTCATCTTCAACGGCGTGAAGATGCGCGACGCGAAGAAGTCGGCCAGCGACTGGCCACTGGCCTTCTCGACGACGACGCCCAGGATGTCGGTGTTGAAGCCATACACGTACTTCTCGCCAGGCTGTGAGTCCATCGGCAGCTTCGCCAGGCGATCGATCGTCGCGGCGATCGGCTCGTCCTTGTCGGCGAAGTACCAGCCGATCACGCTGGCCGACTTGTAATCGGCCTCGAACGGGTTGCCGTTGCCGTAGGACACGCCGGAGGTGTGCGTCAGCAGGTGCCTGATGGTGATCGGGCGGGCGGCCGGCGCGGTGCCGGCCGTCGTGGCCAGGGCGGAGAACGCGGTCCCGGCCGGCGGCGGCACCACCACGGTCGTCCGCGCGAACGCCGGGATGAAGCGCGAGACCGGGTCGTCGAGGTGAATCCTGCCCTCCTCGACCAGCATCATGATCGCCACGCTGGTGACCGCCTTGCTCATCGACGCGATCCGGAACAACGTGTCCGGCGTCATCGCGACGCCCTTCTCGACGTCGCGCTTGCCGACCGCTTCGTGCAGGACGACCTTGCCGTCGCGGGCGATGAGCGTGACGGCACCGGCCAGCTTGCCCTCGTCGACGTATTTCTTCATCGCAGTCGAGACGCGGGCCAGCCGCTCCGGCGCCATGCCGACCGACTGCGGTCGCGCGGTCGGCAGCGATTGCCCGACGGCGGTCAGGACGGCGACGGTCCAGAGGGCACACGCGACGAGGGTCTTGCGGATCATCCGGTTCTCCTGCGCGGCGTGGGGCCGCGCGTCAGCGGCGGCGTTCGGCGGCCGCCTCCAGCGCCGTCAGGCGCTCCTGGAACACCTGCTGCACGTACGGGTTGACGCAGCGCCCGAGCAGCGGGGCGAACTCGCGGCGCGTTTTCTTCAAGTACTTCTCGGCAAACTCCCGACGCGCCCCGGCGATGCGGGCCGTGTCCTGCATGTTGTCGGTGCGGTCCAGCAGCTTCAGCGCCACCGCATCATCGTCGGCCAGGATGCGGGCATAGTAGGTCGTCTTGTCCTGCACGGTGTCGTCGGTCGCCGTCTCCCACCACTTCGTGAGGAGCCGGGCCAGTTCGATCGACCGCTCGCTGAAGCCTTCGGCGCGCAGGTCGTCCCACGTGTGGCGGGTGTCCTCGACCACGTCGTGCAACAACGCGGCGACGACCGCATCGGGGCCGAGCCCGGCCTGCGCGGCGTGCCGCGCCACCCGCAGCGGATGATTGATGTACGGGTCGGGCAGCCCTCGCCGGGTCTGGCCGGCATGCGCCGCCGCCGCGAACGTGGCGGCGCGCAGGAGGTCGAGCATGCGCCATTCTAGTCACCTCGTGTCCCCGGACCGCATCGGCCGTGCGAACCTCGGGCCCGTCACGTTCTTCTTGCTGGAGGCCACCTGTTCCATGACCATGCGCACCTTCCTGCTCGCCACCTGCCTGACTCTCGCTGCCGTGCCCGCCTTCGCGCAGGCCGGAGCCCGCGACTACCGCGTGCTCGCCACCTCCAAGACGTCGACGATGGAGAAGGAGATGAACAATGCAGCCGAGGCCGGCTACGTGTACGCGGCGGTCATGGGCGGCAAGACCGCCTTCGGCGGCAGCGAGGCGGTGGTCGTGATGCAGAAGAACCCGTCGCCGGCAGCGATGTCGTACAAGCTGCTCGCAACCAACAAGACCGGCACGATGCAGAAGGAGATGCGGGCGGCCGCTGAACTCGGCTACGCCTACGTCGGCCAGACGGTCTTCACCTCGTTGTTCGGCGGTGACGAAGTGGTCGTCATCATGCAGCGCGACAAGAACGACCCGAAGCCCCGCCACGACTACCTGCTGGTCGCCACCAGCAAGACCTCGACGCTCGAGAAGGAGTTGAACGAGGCGGGCGGCGGTGGATATCAGGTGATCGGCATGACGGTGGGTCAGACCGCAATGGGCGGCGCCGAGTTGGTCGCCATCGCCCGGCGCGACAAGTAGCGGAACCGGCCGCAGCCTGCCACACAGGTAGGGTCCGTTGCGAAGTCGCGACGAGGCCTGAGGCGAAGGCGGGTCGCGACGCGGCCCGTACCCGCGTCAGGGCGACATGCGGGAGACGAGCACTTCCGCCGTCTTGCGCTGAATCGACCAGACGAGCGTGGGATCGGACGGGTCGAGCGCGATGCCCTGCCCGTCGCTTTCGACGGCAATCGTCCGCTCGAACAGGAGTGTGGCGCCTGCTGTCGGCAGCCGCAGCAGGTGCAGTTCCGGGGCGTGATGGCCTGACTCGAGCAGCCGTCCGTCCGGCAGCCACACGCCGCCGGAACTGCTCATGCCGTCCCAGCGTTCGACGATGGTCTTCGGAAACCCATACGCACCCGTCTCGCGCCAGTCATCGTCATAGCGCACCAGCACCGAGAAGGCGGGGCCCTTGCCGGGCTCGCCGTTCGGCGGCGGATAGTGCGCGTACATCACCCACCACGCGCCGTCGCGATGATCGACCCAGGTCGCCGACCCGCGGCCGGTGCCGACCGCAATGCTGCGGACGTGCCGCAGCGTCGCCGTGTCCCACACCTCGATCGAGCTGTGCATCGGCACGCCCGGATAGTTCGAGTGGGCGCTGTACAGACGTCCGTCGATGACGATACCGCTGTTCAGGTGAATGAAGGGGCCGCCGTCCGCGTCCTTCCACTCGGCGACCTTCTTCCCCGTGGTCTTGTCGTACTTCCCGATGGCGCGATTGGTGATCGCGTAGAAGTGCGCGGCGTCGACGGCGACCGCCTGGCGTGCCTCCGCGGCGGCGAAGCGCTTGACGACGGGCCACACCTCCTCCGCAGAGACGGACGGTGGCAAAAGGGCAAAAAGTACAAAAAGGGCAAGAAGGGCCAAATGGGCGGAAGCTGCGCGGCTCGTCATGCCTTCAGCACGCGGTCGAACACGTCACACGCCTTCTGCATCTCCGGCATCGTGCCGATCGAGATGCGGCTGTGGGTGTGCAGCGGCGGGAAGGGACGACCGACCGCGATGCCTTCGGCGCGACAGGCTCGGGCGAACGTGACCGTGTCGCGGCCGATGTCTGCCATCACGAAGTTGGCGTGCGAGCGCACCACCTTCGCGCCGTGCGCCTCGAGGCGCTTCACGGTGAAGGCGCGCGCCTCGCTGTTCCGGCTGCGTTCACGGGCTTCGAGCCCGCCGTCCTCGATCGAGGCGAGTGCCGCATGCAGGCCGATGGTGTTGACGCTCATTGGCAGGCTCCACGCCGACAGGCGTTCGAGCAGGGCTGGCTGTCCCATGGCGTAGCCGACCCGCAGGCCGGCCATCCCGTACATCTTCGAGAACGTGCGCGACACGAGGACGCGCGGCGATTCGAGTGCCAGCGGCAACGCCGTGGCGACGCCTTCGCCGTCCGCGTACTCGATGTACGCCTCATCGAGCAGAACGACGACGTCGGGGTTGCGCTTCAGCGCATCAGCGACGAACGTCTTCACCTGATCGAGCGGCAGGGCCACGCTCGTCGGGTTGTTCGGGTTGCACAGGAAGATCAGGCCGGCGTCCGGTACGTGGCGCGCCATCGCGTCGAGGTCGACCTGCAGGTCGGCTCGCACGGGCACCTCCTGGACCGGTCGCTGCAGATTCCGCGCTCGTCGTGCCGGTTCCTCGAAAGTCGGCGCCGGTGCCAGCAGTCCGCGCTTCGCGTCGGTGAAGGCGAGCACCGCGTTCAGCAGCATCTCCGACGAGCCGCAGCCCACTGTCACGTTGGCCGGCGAGACGCCGTATTTCTTCGCGAGTGCGCCCTGCAGCGCGCCCTCGAAGCGGAATGGATAGACGTGCGAGATGCGCGTCGCGTCCCGGATGGCGTCCATCGCCGCCTGGCACGGGCCCGACGCGTTCTCGTTGCTGTCGAGCCGAATGAGTTGCGAGGCCCGGACGTCGGCGACTGGAGAAGACGCGTGCGCTTCGCGGCCGCGCGCCAACACGAGGCCGGAGGCGGCGACAGCAGTCGATCGAACGAAATCCCGACGGGACCAGGCCATGTGGACCTCCTGAGCGAGTGCCGCCATTGTAGCCGCGCCGGCGCCTGCCCGGTCCTTTCCGGCGCGAGGATGCCGCGCTGCGCCGAGAGCGGGTACCCGGAACGCGCAACCCGGAACCCGGTTCCCGGTTCCCGTGTGTGACGTGAGCTACTTGCCTGGCCACCGCTCAGACGGGGTACGCGCCTGCGCGAGATACGTCTCGAACGTCTTGACGACCTCGGGATGCGCGGCGGCGACGTTGGTCGCCTCGCCCGGATCCTTGCGAAGGTCGTACAGCTCCAGCGGCTGGCCAGGCGCCGGCGACACGACCTTCCACTGGCCGCGGCGTGCTGCCCGCTGGTAGCCGCGCTCGTGGAACTCCCAGTAAAGCGTGCGTGTGCCGTTACGCGTCACGTCGGGTGCGGCCGGCCCAGATCGGCGGAGCCACGCGGCCATCGACTGACCGTCGAGGCCGGTGGGGACTGGCGCGCCAGCGAGTGTGGCCAGCGTCGGCAGCAGATCCCAATGAGCCCAGGCGTCCTCGTACGTTCGGCCGGCCGGCAGATGGCCGGGCCATCGCACCAGCATCGGCACCCGGATGCCACCTTCGTACAGATCGCGCTTGATGCCGCGGAACGGCCCGTTGCTGTCGAAGAAATCGGGGTCGGCTCCGCCCTCGCGATGCGGACCGTTGTCGCTCGTGAACAGCACAATCGTGTGCTCGTCGAGGCCCTTGCGACGCAGCTGCTCGAGGACGCGTCCGACGCCGTCGTCCATGCGCGTCACCATGCCGGCAAATGCGGCGCGCGGCGTCGGCTGGGAGCGATAGCCACCGCTTTCGCGATACGGCGCCACCGGCGTCGTGGCGTCGGCCTTCGCGTTCACGAACGGCGTTTCGGGAAACTTGCCTCGATATGGTGCGATCGCGTCATCGGGCGCGCGCAGCTCGGCGTGCGGTAGTGGATAGGCGAGGTAGAGAAAGAACGGCGCCGCGGCCTGCGTGTCGATGAAGTCGACGGCGGCCTGCGTGAAGAGATCGCTGGTGAAGTCGCGATCGGGCGAGACGTCGACCCATTTGCCGTTCTTCCACAACCGGTCGGTGTACTGCCGATGCGGCTGCTGGTGGGTGAGGTACCCGAACGCCTCGTCGAATCCCTGACGTTCGGGCAGGCCAGGCGTGCCCTCGAAGCCGAGCCCCCACTTGCCGACGAGCGCGGTTCGATAGCCGCGCGCCTTCAGCACCTCCGCCATCGTGAGGTCGGCGTCCTCCAGCGGGATCTCGCCATTGCCCCGGATGCGGCCATGGCCGGTGTGCTGGCCAGTCATCAGCGCCGCCCGCGACGGCGCGCACACGGTGCTGCCCGAGTAGTACTGCGTGAACCGCACGCCCTCGGCGGCGAGCCGGTCGATGTTGGGCGTGCGGAATTTCTGCTGGCCCTGCACCGACAGATCACCCCAGCCCAGATCGTCGGCCTGAATCAGGATGATGTTGGGCCGGCGAGACGAGGCTGGCGACTGCGTGGCCGGCGTGTGCTGCGCCAGCAGGACAGCCGCCAGTGCCGCGCCCACCGCGATTGACACGGGTGCAAGACGTTGCATGCGCGCCATCGTCGCACAGGGCGTCCTGTGAGGCTCATCTCACTCCCCGGCGCCCCGACCGAGCTGACCGCTTGTTCGACGACGGGCCGGCGGACGTTGGGATCGGTGCGAGTGATGAGTCGGCCAGCTAGCATCGACCCGACCATCCCCGTGCCGGCTGTTTCGAAGGCCTGGCCCCTCTAGCCGAAACGTCGGAGTCCGTTGACCCCATCCGCCCACGATCCGCTCGACCGCCGCGCCACGCTGCATCGCATGCACGTGGCTCTCGGCGCCCTCGACGTGCCCGCAGCCGACGCCGAGCGCGTGCTGGCGATGGCCGCCCGCACCCCGGACGCCCTCGCGTGGCGCGAGTTCCTCGCCACGATGCTGCTCGTCCTGGGGGCCGGGATGGCGCTGTCCGGCATCGTGACGTTCTTCGCGTTCAACTGGGCGGCGCTCGGTCGGCTACCCAAGATGGGCGTGATTGCCACGGCCATGTCGATCTGCGCGCTCGTGGCGCTGCGCCAGCCGACGCACCTCGTGTCGCGCGTCCTGCTCTTCGCGGCGTCAGTCCTGCTAGGAGCCCTGCTGGCGGTCTTCGGGCAGTCGTACCAGACCGGTGCGGACCCCTGGGGCCTGTTCGCCGTGTGGGCGCTGCTCATCCTGCCCTGGGCCATTGCTGCGACCTTCACGCCGCTCTGGCTGCTGGTCATCGCGCTGATCGACGTCGGCTACGGCCTGTACGTCGGGCAGGTGCTGGAGCTGTCGCACTGGGACGTGACACTGATGCTCGGCGTGGTCGCCGTGCACGTCCTCGCCGTG
>DATJTM010000104.1:0-5132 GCA_035503395.1 Luteitalea sp. | reverse complement strand
CGATCCGATCGAGCAGATGTCGACGAAGATCGGTGGCGCCGTGGTCGCCCAGGACAGCGCCGGGCAGGAGGAAGCCGACGCGGCCGCCGGGTCTCACCAGCTGCAACATCCGTTCGACGAACAACTGGTAGCTGTTGACGTGCCCGCTGATACGCCGGTATGTCCCGCTGCGGCCCACGAATCGCAACAACGGCGCGATGTCGCCACGCCGGGCGGCGCGGTCGCCGTCGCTGCCCAGGTCGGCCCTCAGCATCTCCCACGGTGGGTTGGCGATCACCACGTCGAAGCCGCCGCGTCCGGCGTCGAACACGTCCGGGAACTCGAGCGGCCAATGCAGGCATCCCTGGGCCGCCGCGTAGGCGAGCCAGCGAGCCTCCGTGTCACGACCCTGCCGTAGCGGGTTCGTCGGGTCGCCTCGTGTCGACGCATTGAGGGCGCGCCAGTGCGCGGCAGTGGGCGGCAACGGATCCATCGCGGCTCCACACCAGGCATCGGCCCGTCGTCGCCAGGCGACGACATCGGCACGACTCCTCAGACGCGCGAGCGCGTCGCTCTTGTCGTGGGCGTCGGCGGGTGCGTTGGTCGGCCGCGCGGCAAGCGCGGCGAGCAGCGGCCCGACCCGGCCTGCCTCGTGATGCCATTGCGACAGCTCGAACAGGGTCAGTTGCCCGTCGGCGCGTGGTGCCGTGCGACCCTGCACGGGGGCGCGCGCGAGCACGACGTCGGGCGACGTGCCGATGAGGCTGTTGCCGACGCGAAGGTGCGCATCGAGCCACGTGAGTGGACGATCGGGTGCCAGCGACAGCAGCCAGATCGACATCCGCGCCACCTGCACGGCGGTTGCGTCGACGTCGACGCCGAAGAGGCACTGTTCGGCGATCCTGCGCGGCAATGCGTCGCGCTCGTCGCGCGGTACGTCGAGCGGGCCGCCGCGACCTTCTCTCACCCATGCTGCTTCGACCGCGCTCACCAGGTATCGCAGCGCGCTTGCCAGCAGGGCGCCACTCCCCATTGCCGGGTCGAGGATGCGCAGCGCGAGGATGTCGGTGGCCGAGGCGTCCTCCACGATCGGCCCGAGCGCACGGTGCACGAGGACGTCGGCCAGTGGCCGTGGCGTGTAGAACGCGCCGGCGCGTTTGCGTTCGAGTGGCGGCGTGCTGGCCGCCTCGGCCGGCGCCATCAGATGTTCGTAGACGCCACCCAGATGTTCCACGCGCAGGTGAGCGAAGTCGATCGGCGCTGCCGCGCGTGGCCCGCGTGCGGCACCAGTCAGCTCGCCGAGTACGCCCGCGACGACCTCGTCGGGGACCGACGAGCCTCGCCGCGTGACCGGCGTGTGCTCGAACAGGCGCCCGTTGAGGGGTGCGACGTCGACGACGCCGATGCGGCCGCCTTCGCGTCCGAGCCGTGCGATGGCACTGGCGCTGTCGCGGACGCCGAGCGCCGGCCCTGTGGCGCTTTCGCGCGCGAGACCAGAGACGCTGTAGCTGCGCCGGTACGGCCCGTGCCACGACGGCACGAGCGCCCGCGACTCTGCGCACAGCAGGAAGATCCACTGGAACAGCTGGCGGACGTGGTCGTCACGACTGCCCGCCACTGCACCGCACAGCTTCGTGAGTCCTGCCTGCACGATGTCACGCAAGGCGGCCACCTCGGATGAGTCGTCCGCGTGGCTGTCGATGACCAGGCGGTCGAGCCAGGCGGTACGACGTCCCGGCGCGTTGCGCGTTGGCCACGCCTGGCCGAGCAGCCACAGGGCCTGCCACACGCGGCCGTCGGTGGCGGCGTGCGCGAGATCGATCGACAGGTGATCACGCGCGTAGGGACGCCGCGCGTCGTGCCAGCACCATGTACGTCCGTTGCACGCCGACACCCATGGGCGTCGCGCGTCGGCCCCGAGCCGGACCAGCGGGCGATGCAGCGCCTTCGGATCGACACCCCACGGCAGCGCCACGAGGATCGCGTCCTCGAGGCCGGCGGTGGGTACGGCCGTCCACACGCGCAGGCCAGACACGGCGTGCACTCGTGCGGCCATGGTCGGCCAGTCGAGCGCCGCCGCGCATGGACCAACGAGGTGCTCCCACACGGCCTGTGCACCGGAGGCCGGTCCGAGTGTCTCGACGGCGTGTCGCCAGATGCGTTCGCACCGGCGCACAACGCGCGTCGCCGCCACGTCGCGCGCACCCGTCAGCAGCGCCTCACCGAGCTGGCGTTCCAGCACGCGCGGACTGACCCGTCCACCGGACACCCACGGGGCACTCATGACGTGCGTTCCAGGACAGCGGCCACCGACAGCGCCATCGCCGGCGTGGCGCTGAGGGTCGGCACCTGTCCTCGCCGCTGGTCCGACGG
Organism: Luteitalea sp.; assembly: GCA_035503395.1. Classification (GTDB taxonomy): domain Bacteria; phylum Acidobacteriota; class Vicinamibacteria; order Vicinamibacterales; family Vicinamibacteraceae; genus Luteitalea. The sequence continues at coordinate 2,780 of DATJTM010000104.1, read as the reverse complement.
CTCGGCATCGCTGAACAGTCCCTCGTGGTGCGAGTATTCGGCACTCGCATGGACGGCACGAGCGGCGTCCATCTCCCAGGCGACCAAGCGCCGTACGAGGCGCCTCGCTCGTTGCGCTGGCGGCCGAGGGCAGCACGACGACGGCCAGCCGTGCATCGCATCGCGTGGTTGCGGACCGCCGCTCACCGCTGCGACCACGTGATCGGTCTGCGTCAGCAGCGCATCACTACCAGCGCGCAGGACGCCGACGATGAGACGCGATGCAGTGCGTGGCAATCGAAGCGGTCCGGCGACGCGCATCCACCGGCGCGACGTCGTGCGGTGGTAGACGATGGTCGGCGCGGCACGGGCAGGTCCAATTCGATGGTGTACCGGCGGCGCCTCATCGATGCCGCCAGCCGACTCGACCTCGATGCGCAGCCGACGCGCCGCGAGCATCGTCCGTCGGCAACGATCACTCGCCACGGTGGCTCGCCAGTGGTCGTCCGCTGTCTGCCGCATCTGCAGGCGCTGGAGTGATTCCGCGTCGTGCGTCGAGCGAGTCGCCATCACCACCACGTGCACCCGTCGCGTCTGCCCGTATCGGTCCACGCGACCCGTGCGCTGGTGGAACAACCGTGGCGTCGAGGGAACGTCGGCGTGGATCACGAGGCGGCAGCGATCGTGGAGGTTGAGTCCCTCCGCCGAGGCGTCCGTGGTCAACAGCACCGCGCACGTGCCGGTCGTGAACGCATCGACAACGGTGGCACGCAGCGCTTCCGGTGTGTGGCCGTGGATGATGGCGACGGCGTGATGCTGAAGGGCTGTCCGCAACTGTCGCAGGGTGTCGACGTACGCGGTGAACACGACAGCGGGCTCCCGGCAGCGGGACAGAAACTTGTCGATCACCGCGCCCTTGTGCCCGGCCGGAGGGCAGTCGCGCGCCAGCGCGAGCAGGCGCTCGAGCTCGGTACGCTCCATCCGCAAGTCGTTCCACGCCCTCACACGCATCAGCTCATCGTCTGCAGCGTCCACATCGGTCGAGGTCTCCACGTCGAAGGGCAATAGCGGAGGCGGGAGCGGCCGCTGGTCGACCTCGAGTACGTCGAGCCGACGCTCCAGGGAGCGGATGAGCGCAGCGGGGCACGACGCCGCTCGGCGCCGAAGGACGAGTGCCGGCAGCAGGCCGTCGACGCCGCGTTCGGCGCGGGCGCGCGCCACGAAGCGGTCGAGCCGGGCGTGCAGCGTCGCGTCGGTCCGACTCGACCGCACGTGGAGGACATGCGTCCGGCGAGGCGTCCGCGCCTCCGCATGTCGATGACGGCACAGCACGCTCATCGCGCGCTCCCCTGGCCGACTGCCGATGGCTCGCAGTGCTGCCGCGCCTGCAAGTCCTGCGGCCGTCGGTGTCGCGGTGAGCAGGAGCAACCGCACGCTGCTCGCGGCGAGGCGGCTGACCGCTGCGAGACGTGCCGTGCCTGGGGCGGCGTGGTGCGCCTCGTCCACGACGAGCAGCGTCCAGGCGACGGACGTGAACAGCGCGGTGATCTCCGGCTGGCGCGCCAGGTCGATCGACGTCACGAAGCAGCCGCCGGCCCGCGACGCGCGAACGTCGCGCGGTGCGCGCGGCGATTCTGCCCGCAGGAGGTCGGCATCCACCACCGTCGGGTCGAGACCCGCGTGTCGACGCAGCTCACGGCACCACTGACCGACCAGCGCCGCCGGCGTCACGATCAGGGAGCTCGCCGTCGGCTCGCGCGCGTGCACTTCGCGCAACAGCAGTGCCGCCTCGATCGTCTTGCCCGTGCCGACCTCGTCGGCGACCAGCAACCGCCGGTGATGACCAGAGAGCATCAGCATCGCCGGCACGAACTGAAACGGCAGGCGGTCGATGGCGAGCGCCGATGCGTGGCGTGGCCACCAGAAGGGAGGGTGGGCGGCGAGCAGCGCGCGGACGCGCCGGGCCCATCCCGCCCGAGACGCGGGCTGCACTGCCGCGCGCACGGGTGTCACATCGTCCGGCGGCGCGGCGATCAGGCGCGGGAGGTCGTCGCCGCTGGACAGCTGCCACTGCACGGTGCCGGCGTCGTGCCGAACGCCGAGGACCTGCCACACCCGGGCCCTGCAGCGAACCCATTCCGCGCCGGTGCTGGCCGGTGCGTCGACTGTGTGCGCCATCTGCGATCTCCGGTAGCCGACGGATGGCGCGAACTGCCACCCGTCGAGGCCGGAACTCGCGAATTCAGGCGTGAATTCGTCGATTCGTTTGTTCCGGTGCCTGTGGACATCGCAAGGCACGTGCCGGGGAAGTCATCAGGAATACAGGAGGGCAGGAGGGAAGCACAGGAGAGCAGGAGACAGGAACACAGGAACGCAGGAAGGCAAGAAGCCGGGCGGAGGAGAGGCGCGTGGCGAGTGCGGGAATCAGGTGGAGGACTCGCGCAGCGTGACCAGCGTGGCACCGAGGTGGCTGCGCGGGTCGTCGCCGAAGGACGCCACGAGGCGATGGTCGCGCAGCACCTGGTGGACGCGAGCGCGCTGCACGCCGATGCCGCGTCCGTGCACGAGCCGCACTTCACGCAGCCCGAGTGCGTGCGCTTCCTCGAGGTACGCGTCGACCACGTCGGGAATGTCGCGTGGCGCGAACGGATGGAGATCGAACTCCGGGCCGATCGGAACGACGTGGGGATCTTCCATCAACGTGGCGACGTCAGGTGCGGCCCGGAACCGTCCGACAAGTCGGACGGCTACGCCGTCCTATCAACGACGAACGACGAACGACGAACGACGAACGACGAACG
>DATJTM010000103.1:0-17404 GCA_035503395.1 Luteitalea sp. | reverse complement strand
CGCCCTGCTGTTCGCGTCGGCCGCCGGCGTGTGGGCGCTCGACACCCATCAGCCGCCGCCCTGGCCCGATGCCCTGATGCCGTGGGCCGCGTTCGTGCAGGCCACGACACCGATGGCGGGGCTCGTCGACCGCGTCAACCGGATCGCCATCACGCCAGACCTGCCGCTCGCATCGGCAGCCCTGCTCGTCGTCGCCGGTCTGTCGATGCTGGCACTGCTCCGCGCGGTCGCCGTGCCGACACAGCTGGCCCTGGCGACGGCCGCCGGATTCATCGCCTGCCGTTCAATCTGGAGCACGGCCACCACTGGTGCCGACGCGCTGCCGACGCTGGCGGTGCTGGGTGTCGTCCTCGCCAGCATCCGCCCGCGTCACCCGTTGTGGATGTGGGCGAGCGTCGCGCTGCTGATCGTGGTCGCGCCGTGGCTGGCATGGCCGGCCGTTGTCGCGCTGATGGTCGCGCGGAGCGGCCGAACCCGCACCGTCGCGGGTGTCGTCGTCCCGGTTGCCGCGTTGCTGTGGATGGCCCTGCTGTCAGCGTGGGCCATGCAGGGCCTGCCTGGTCGGGAGACCTCGAGTTGGAGCCACGCCCTCTGGCAGGTGCTGCTGCCTGGCGCGTCGGCGTCGGCCTCCTCCTGGGTCGCCCTCCGGCAGGCGTGGACCGTGATCGTCGGCGACGTCCATCTCTTCGGCCTCGCGCTGGCGGTCCTCGGTGCGTGCGTGGCGGCTCCGGAACTGCATCGGATGCGCCGGACCACGGTCGGGTGGGTGGCGGGCGTCGCGATTACCGTCGCCGTCGGCGCCGTGTCGCCGAGCATGGGCGCCGCGTCGCTCCTCCCGTGGTGGGGCGCCTGGGCGGCCATCGGCTCGCTCGCCCTCGTGGCGCGCGTCGCCGCACATCAGCGGCGCGTGGCCATGGTGTTCGTCGTCGCTGCCGCGATCACATTGCCGCTCCTGCGGCACGCGACGGTCGTACCCGGGCCGTGGGTGGCCGGCCATCCTGCGATCGCCCGCGCGGCGGCGTCGACGTTCGGCGGCGGCTGGCTGGCCGGCGACGACCCGATTGCGCTCCGACGATGGCGGACGGCGGGATTCGCGACGATGCCGAGTGATGGCTCGGCGATGACGTCGGCGCTGGCCAGCGGGGCGCGAGTCGCCGGGGTTGGGGCGAGCTTGCGATTGATCGAGGCGCTCGGCTTCGAGCGCCATGAGGAGGCCCTGCGGGCGCCGCTGGCGGCGGTGATTCACGACGTGCGCCCCGACCAACTTGTGGCGCTCGGCCTGAGCGGTCCCTCGCTGCCATACCTCGGCCCGGCGGGCACGGGGGCGCTGTCGCGCCTCGGCGTCGCCCGCAACGCCGTGATCTCCACGGCATCGATGGCGCTGGCCGTTCGCTCTGACGTCGGCGGACGCGTCCAGTCGGCGCGCGATGGGACGGAGATCGCACTGCGGACAGGCAGCCTGCTCGGTGAGCGACAGCTCGTCGACGACCTGCACGTCCTGGCCCACGCCGATCGGGCCGAGATCGACGGTGCCATCGGTCCGATTGTGACTGGTGCGACCGCGGCGATCGCGGTCTTCGATCGCACGCAGGAGATCGTGCTGCGGTCGGCCGCGGAACGGGCGCCCGGCCTGCCATTCCCGCTCGGCACGATGCCGGCCTGGCAGCATGCGCTCGTCACCGGCACGCCGGGATGTGTCGGCGGACGCGAGGACTGGTTGGCCCTGCGGGGTGCGTCCCGCATCGGCGTCCCGGTGGTGGCCGCCTCGCCGCGCGCACCCCTGGTGGCGTATGTCGCGTCGCAACAGCGTCCCTTCCCCGCCGTGATTGGCCTGCCCCATCATCCTGTCTGGGTCGAGTGGGACATCCGGAGCTTCGATCCAGGCAAGCCGGACGACGTGGCCGCGCTCGCGGCGTTGACGTCGGCCGACGGCATGCCTGGCGCGGGCAGTCGTCCGGACGCGTGGTGGACGCGCCTCGAGGTGCGGCCGCGCGATCCCTGGCACGCGCCGCTGGCGACGCTCGTCGCTGGCACCGACGGTGACTGGTGGGTGCGTCCCTCGGGCGCGCGCGGCGCCGCGTCACGGCGCATCTGCCGGCAGGTCGCGTCCGGTGAGCGGTTGCTCCTCGGCCAGTACGGCGCCGTCGACGACGACAGCGCGCATGAACTGGACGTGTGGGCGGCGTCGGGCTGGCATGCCCCGGAGCGCTCCCGCACCGTCGTCCACCAGTGGAGTGCGCAGCCGACGGCGTCGGTCGGCTTCCGCGTCGTCGCCCCACGCGACCTGACCCTCGCGCTCGATGCCTCGCCGGCCCGCGGTCCCCTGGCCATCGCGATCAACGGGACGCTGATCGCCGCTGACTGGCAGGGGGCCGGGCGACTGGCGATTCCCGCCGCGCTCGTTCGCACTGGTCAGAACATGCTGACGCTTTCGGTGCCGGAGGTGATGCGCCCGGCCCGCGACCCGCGCACGCTCGGGGTCGACGTGCGGCAGTTCCGCCTGCTCAGGGCGCCGTGAGCGCCGTGCCCTCGACGTTCACGATCCGGCCATGCGGGTCGAGCACGAACAGTTCGAGCCGACGCCCGTCGTCGAGATGCAGGACGAATGGCGTACCTCGGCCGGCCAGCGGTTCGAGGACCGTCGGGGCGGCCAGCAGGTGGCCTTCGATGACCCATTCGCCCGGTACCAGCTGACCATCCTGGCTGCTCCAGTCCCGGTACAGCTCCAGTTCATACCCCACCGGCAGGGGCGCCTCCGATGCGAGACCATGGAGCTGTCCCTCGCCGAAGACGCGATCGGCCAATCGCAACATGCGTGAACTCCTCGTGGCGGCCCTCGGACGGACGATGCGCGTCATTGCCATCGCCTGGTTGTGCGCCGCCGCGCCGCTCGAACTGGCATCGGCGCTCGCTGCGCTGATCGGTCGCCCGACGTCGGTCGGCGCGACCGGCAGCGTCCTGATACTGGCCCGCGTCGCCGTCGTTGCCGGCGGTCTCGTGCTCGGGCGCGGGCTGCTCCAGCGTACGCCCGGGCTGCGGCGGCCGGCCGTCCTGTGGGCCGTCGCCGATCTTGGCACGCTCGCCCTCGTGCTCGCGACTCGGGTGTTGCCGTCGAATCGCGCGCCGGGCGATGGCCTGATCGTCTGGGCCGCCTACGCCGCCGCGGCGGTGATCGTGGTGCTCGCCGCCCGCGATCCGCGTGCACTCCCCGAGCTCTCGTGCTGACACGACGGCCGCTTGTCGGGCTTCGACGGCCGGGATAGCATCGCGTCTTCCCCACGTCTCGCGCGTGGCTGATTTCGTCGGCCGGCTCCAGCATGTCGAGTGCTCGACGGCCATCTGCTCGAAGGAGGATTGCTGGTGAAGCTTGCACGCCTGCGAGTGGCGGCATTGGGACTGGCATGTGTCGTGGGCGCGACGACCGGTCCGTCGGCGCAGCCCGTGGCCCCAATCGCCATCCGCAATGCCCGCCTCGTGCCGGTCTCCGGACCGCCCATCGACGCGGGCACCATCGTGCTCGCCAACGGCCTGATCCGCGCGGTCGGCGCGCGCGTCGATGTGCCCGCCGAGGCCGTCGTCATCGACGGTACAGGCCTGACCGTCTACCCCGGCCTGTTCGACGCGTTCACCGATCTCGGTCTGGGGGCGGCGACGACGGGTGCGGCGGGCGCCGCGACTCCACGGCCGGCGCCGCGGCCCATCCGAGGGCCGCAGGATCGTCCGGCGACCACACCCTGGGTACAGGCGGCCGACGAGTTCCGGGCCGACGACCGACGGATCGAGACGTGGCGCTCGGGCGGCATCACGACCGTGGTGACGGCGCCGCGCGGCGGCGTCTTCCCGGGGCAGGCTGCCGTGATCAACCTGAGTGGCGAACGGCGCGAGGACGTGATCGTCCGCAGCGCGGCTGCCGTGCCGCTGGTGCTCACGCCACCGGGGGCCGGCAACGTGTTCCCCGGCTCGCTGATGGGCGTCTACGCGTACGTCAGACAGGTCTTCCTCGACACGCGCCACGCCACCGACGCCTCGCGGCGGTACGACGCGAACCCGCGCGGCAAGACGCGGCCCGAACACGACCGCTCGATCCAGGCGCTGCAGGGCGCCCTGCAGGCGAAGACGCCGTTCCTGGTGCCGGCCAGCAGCAGCGCACAAATCGATCGCGTGCTCACCTTCGGCCGCGAGCTGGAGATCCCCGTTGTCGTCTATGGCGCGCATGAAGGCTACGCGGCTGCCGCCCGACTTGCGAAGGCGCGCGTGCCAGTGCTCGTGAGTGCGCACTGGCCCGAGAAGGCCCGCGACGGTGATCCGGACGCCGACGAACTGCTCAGCGTCCTCGAACTGCGCGACAAGGCCCCCCGTACGCCGGCTGCGCTCGCCGAACAGAAGGTGCCCTTCGCGTTCTATTCCGACGGGCTGTCGGGCCCGTCGGAATACCTGGCGAACGTGCGCAAGGCCGTGAAGGCTGGCCTGGCGGCCGACACGGCGTTGCGGGCGCTCACGCTCGATGCGGCGCAGCTGTATGGCGTGCAGGACCGGCTGGGCAGCCTCGAGGCCGGCAAGATCGCCAACCTCGTCGTCGTGCAGGGCGACCTGCTGGGAGACAAGAGCACGGTGCGCCACGTATTCGTCGACGGCCGCCGCTTCGAGGGGACGGCCGACGCGACCACGGGCAGCGGTTCCGGTGCGCGGCCATCCGGCCGCGGTGGGCCGTCCACCCCGCCGTCGTCCATTGGCGGTGCTGTCTCAGGAGGTCGTCGGTGACCCGTCGCATCCCGTTGCTCGCAACCCTCACGGTGGCGGTCTGCACGGCGTGGCCCGCCGTGGCGCAGAACGCGACGGCGCCGGTCACGGCCATCCGCAACGCGACGATCCTCACCGTCACGAAAGGCACGATCGAGAAGGGCACGATCGTCATCCGCAACGGGCGCATCGCCACCGTCGGCGCCAACATCGACGTGCCGCGCGGCGCCACCGAGATCGACGCGACTGGCCTCTACGTGATGCCCGGCATCATCGACGCGCACAGTCACATCGCGGTCGACGGCTCGGTCAACGAACTGAGTCTATCGGTGACCGCGATGGTCGGCATCGAGGACGTGCTCAACCCGGACGACATCGACATCTACCGCGGCCTGGCCGGCGGCGTGACGACCGCCAACGTGCTGCACGGCAGCGGCAATGCGATCGGCGGCAAGAACGCCGTCATCAAGCTGCGCTGGGGCAAGGAAGCGCGGGCGCTGCTGTTCGAGGGCGCGTTGCCCGGCATCAAGTTCGCTCTCGGCGAGAACCCGAAGCGAGCCAGCGCCAGCCCAAATGCCGGGGCCGAGCGGCGCTACCCCACGACGCGGATGGGCGTCATCGACGTGATCCGCGAGGCCTTCGTCGAGGCGCGTGCGTATCAGGGCAGGTGGCGCGGGTACGACGCGGCCGTCAAGGCGGGCGATCGCACGGCCGTCGCGCCAGCGCGTGATCTCGCACTCGAGCCGCTCGTCGAGATTCTCGAAGGCAAGCGACTGGTGCACGCGCACTCCTATCGCGCCGACGAAATCCTGCAACTGCTGCGGCTCGCCGAGGAGTTCAAGTTCAAGGTCGCGACCCTGCAGCACGTGCTCGAGGGCTACAAGGTCGCTGACGAGATCGCCAAACACGGCGCCGGCGGTTCGACCTTCTCCGACTGGTGGGGCTACAAGTTCGAGGTCGTCGACGCCATTCCCTACAACGCCGCGCTCATGACGGATCGCGGTGTTCTCGTGTCGATCAATTCCGACAGCGCCGAGGAGCATCGCCATCTCAATCAGGAGGCGGCCAAGACGATGAAGTACGGCGGCCTCAGCGAGGAGCAGGCGCTGAAGCTGATTACGCTCAATCCCGCCACGCAGCTCGGCATCGACAAGCGGGTCGGATCGATCGAGGTCGGCAAGGACGCGGACCTGGTGCTCTACACCGCGCACCCGTTGAGCGTGTACGCCATTCCGCAGCAGGTCCTGATCGACGGCGTCGTCTACTTCGACCGCGCGAAGGATCTGCAGGCGCGGGACACGCGAGCCAAAGCCAAACAGGCGTTGAAGGACAAGGAGAAGGCCGGCGCGGCGCCGGCGCGCTCGACGCCGACCGAGACGACGCCGAAGGTCGAGACGACGCCGCGCGTCGAGGGGGATCGATGAACCGCTCGCGACTGCCACTCAGCTGCCTCACTGCCCTGACGGCGGTATCGCTCCTCGCCGTGTGCCCGCCGCAGGCTGGCGCGCAGGGCGCACGGACGATTGCGATCACGGGAGCGCGCATCAACACCGTGTCCGGTCCGGTGATCGAGAACGGCACGGTCGTCATCGCCGATGGTCGCATCCTCTCGGTCGGCGCCGGGGCGCCCGTGCCGGCGGGCGCCGAGGTGATCGATGGCACCGGTCTCGAGGTCACGCCAGGCTTCTTCGACGCGATGAGCCAGGTCGGCCTGACCGAGATCAGTGCCGTCAACGCCACCAACGACATCACGGAGACCGGCCCCTACAACCCGCAGATCGACGCTGCTACGGCCGTGCATCCGGCGACCGACCACATCCCCGTCGCTCGCGCCAACGGCGTGACCCACGCCGTGGCGGTGCCAGGCCTGGCGGCTGGCGGCCCCGGAGGTGCGAACGCGCCGGTGATCGGCGGGCAGGCGTCGGCGTTCCACCTCGACGGCTGGACGATCGAAGAGATGCTGATCAATCGCTCGGTCGGCATGGTCGTCAACTGGCCGTCGCTGCGCACGCGGGTGCGCGACCCGCAGACCTTCGCGTTCCGGTCGCGCCCGTTCCGTGAAGCGAAGGACGAGCAGGCGAAGCAGACGCGAGAGCTCGCGCGCTGGATTACCGACGCCCGCGACTACCGTGCGGCGCGCAGCAAGGGGGCCGACCGCATCGACCGCAACCTGAAGCTCGAGGCGCTGGCACCCTACGTCGCCGGCGAACGGCCGTGGCTGCTGCAGGCGACGACCGAGCGCGACATCCGCGACGCGGTGGCGTTCTTCGTCGACACCCACAAACAGAAGATCGTGCTCGTGGGGGCCGACGAGGCCTGGAAGGTCGCACCGCTGCTCGCCGAGAAGAAGGTGCCGGTGATCCTCGGGCCGACGCAGGCGCTGCCGGGTTCCGACGACGATCCGTACGACGCGACGATGGCGGCGCCGGCGGTGCTGCACAAGGCGGGAGTCACCTTCGCGCTGTCGACCTACACGTCGTCCGACGTCAGGAACCTGCCCTACGAGATCGGGACGGCGGTCGGCTTCGGGCTGCCGCGCGAGGCGGCCGTGCGCGCCATCACGCTCACGCCGGCACAACTGCTGGGGCTGGACGGATCGCTCGGATCGATCGAGCCCGGCAAGGTCGCCAACCTCGTGGTCACGCGCGGCGATCCGCTGGAGATTCGCAGCACGGTGACGCACGTGTTCGTGAAGGGCGTGCCCGTCTCGCTGGAGTCGCGCCACACGCAGCTGTACGAGCGGTACAAGAACCGCCCACGGCCGGCTGCGGCAGGGACCAAGTAGCGTCCCACGCTTCAGTTTGCGCATGTGACGAACGCAGGTACGATCTCCGGTCAGCGCGGCGCCCCAGGCGCCGCGCGCCCGATTCACGCCGGCCGTCATGCCTGCCCGCCATCGACTTGGCGGCGGCGGGTCGCGTCACCCGTTCGTGCATACGATGCCCACTGATCTCACTTCTTCGCCGAAGACCGACACCAGGCCGTCGGTACTCGGCCGCACGCTCGTCATCACCGGAACCATCACCGCCGAGGAAGACCTCGAACTGCACGCGACGGTCCGCGGGCACGTCGCGGCGCCGGCGCATTGCGTGCACGTGGCGGCCGACGCCCATGTCGAGGCCGAAGTGCTCGCCCGCGACATCACCGTGCTCGGCCAGACCTCCGGCAAACTGACGGCCACCGAGATCGTCGACGTGCGCGCCACCGCCCGCGTCCAGGGGCACATCGCCTCGCCCCGCCTGGTGCTCGAGGAGGGCGGCCTGGTCAACGCACGCGTCGAGACCCGGAGCGTCGATGCCGCCGTGCGCGTCGCGCAGTATCGCAAGCAGCGGTAGGCGGCTCCGCGGACGGCAGTCGACGGTCGGCAGTGGGCAGTCGCTCGTGGCTGTCGTCACACATGCGACGTTTTGGCAGGGGCGGCTCGCCGAGCCGTCCGCACTGCTTCACAGCTGCCGTCGGACCAGGCGTCACCATCGACGCCGTCCTTCCCACGGCCCGACTGCCGACTCGCCGACCACCCACTGCCGATCAATTGCCCTATCATGCAGAGATGACTACGGTCTCGCCGCGGCCACTGCCGGGCACCAGCGCCACTGATTCCTGGACTACCGTCGACGCGACCGAGCTCTACGACATCGATCGCTGGGGCAATGGCTACTTCTCGATCGGCGACAACGGGCACGTGCTCGTGCACCCGACCAAGGAGAAGGCGCGGGCCATCGACCTCAAGGAGTTGATGGACCGGCTCCAGATGCGCGGCATCACGCTGCCGATCCTGGTGCGGTTCCCCGACATCCTCAAGCACCGCCTCGGCGACATCCACGAGGCGTTCTCGGCGGCGATCCAGCAGCACCAGTACACGGGCCGCTACACCTGCGTCTATCCGATCAAGGTCAACCAGCAGCGGCAGGTCGTCGAGGAAGTGCTGCAGTTCGGTCGCCCATACAACTTCGGGATCGAGGCCGGCAGCAAGCCCGAGCTGATGGCGGTGGCGGCACTCGCGTCCAACGACGTGCCGGTCATCTGCAACGGCTTCAAGGACGCCGAGTTCATCGAGATGGCGATGCTGGCCCAGAAGATCGGCCGCAACATCATCCCCGTCGTCGAGAAGTACACCGAGCTCGGCTTGATCCTCGAGTATGCCGAGAAGGTCGGCGTGCGGCCGCAGATTGGCTTCCGCGTCAAGCTGGCGGCGCGCGGCAGCGGTCGCTGGCAGAGCTCGGGCGGTTACCGCTCGAAGTTCGGCCTGACGGTTACGGAGATCATGCGCGGCTTCGAGGAACTCAAGGCGCGCAGCATGGAGGATTGCTTCAAACTCCTCCACTTCCATCTCGGCAGCCAGATTCCCAACATCCGCATCGTCAAGGGCGCGCTGGTCGAAGCGGCGCGCATCTATTGCGAACTGCACAAGGCGGGGGCGGGACTCGAGTACATGGACGTCGGCGGCGGCCTGGGCGTCGACTACGACGGCTCGCAGACCAACTTCGAGTCGAGCATGAACTACACGCTGCAGGAGTACGCCAACGACGTGGTGTACCACCTGCAACAGGTGTGCGACGAGACCGGCGTGCCGCACCCGACGATCGTGTCCGAGAGTGGCCGCGCGATCGCCGCGTACCACAGCCTGCTGGTCTTCAACGTGCTCGGCGTGTCGGAGTTCGGTGAAGAGCGGGTGCCGACCGAGGTCACCGACGAACTCGAACAGCCGGTCGCCGACCTGATCGAGACGCTGCGCAATCTCACCGGCCGCAACGCGCTCGAGAGCTATCACGACGCGCAGGCCGCGCTCGACATGGCGATGAACCTGTTCTCGGCGGGCTACCTCTCGCTCGAACAGCGCTGCCATGCCGAGAACCTGTACTGGCACATCTGCGTCAAGCTGCAGAAGCTCGTCGCCAGCCTCGATCACATCCCCGAGGATCTGCAGTCGCTCGACGAGATGTTGTCGGACACGTACTTCTGCAACTTCTCGCTGTTCCAGTCGATTCCCGACAGCTGGGCGATCGGACAGCTGTTCCCGGTGATGCCAATCCACCGGCTCGAGGAACGGCCGACGCAGCACGCGGTGCTCGGCGACATCACCTGCGACTCCGACGGCAAGATCGATCAGTTCATCGACCGCCGCGACGTGAAGAAGACATTGCCGCTGCACACCATCAAGGACGAGCCGTACCTGCTGGGTGTGTTCATGGTCGGCGCCTACCAGGAGATTCTCGGCGACCTGCACAACCTGTTCGGTGACACGCACGCGGTGCACGTCAGCCTGAACGACAAGCAGGAAGTCGTCCTCGACGCGGTGATCAAGGGCGACACCGTCAAGGAAGTGCTCGATTACGTCGAGTTCGACGTCGAGCACCTGCTCGGCAAGATGCGGATGGACGTCGAAGCCGCGGTGCGGGCCGGACGCCTGGACTACCTGGAGTCAGGCCGACTGCTGCGGTTCTACGAAGAAGGCCTGCACGGCTACACGTACCTCGAAGATCCGAACGATCCTCGCTGAACATCTCGGAAGTGTAGCGGCCGGACTGTGTCCGGCCGTCCCCTCGGAATTCTGACTGGAACGTGAGACGCACCGCGGTACCGCCGGACAAGTCCGGCGGCTACACCGGTGAGTGCTACGCGCGTGTCTCCTGGCGCGGCCCGCGCGGTGGGCGCGGACCACGGCGGTCGCCGCCACCGCCACGCTCTTCGCGCGGGTCGTCGAAGCGGCGGCACGCCGCCGTGAAGCGGCGTTCCAGATCGGCGACATCGTCGCCGCTCACAGGACCCAGGCGATTCCACGCCGCGCGCGTGACGCGCACTGTTTCCTGTGCCGCACGGCGCTTCGTCTGGTCGTCGACGCGGCCACCGATCGTGTTGGAGGCCAGCGCCTCCTTCAGCATTGTCGCGAGTGCCGCCGCGGGAGCGGCTTGCACGGCGACCTTCGGCGCCTGCTGGGGCGCGCCCAGCTGCTCCACCTGCTGCACCAGTTCGGTCATCCGCGTGCGCGTGACGGCGGGGTCGAGCGACGAGCCCTTGAACTGGTCCGGATACCGCTCCACGAGGGTCTGCGTGGCCACGGCGAAGCGATCCTGCATCGGCCGGACGATCTCGCGCGGGAGAGGCGGGCCGCTGCGCCACGACTGCCAGGCCTGTTCGGCCCGGCTCAGCGCCGCGGCCCCATCGGCCACCTCGCCGCCGTCGCCCGCCAGCGCCTCGAAATCGGTCAGCGCCTGCTCACGCGTGACCCGGCGGCTGTCGAACTCGGCGCTGTGCCGGTTCTTGTAACGATCGAAGAAGCGATCGCAGGCCGCGCGGAACTTCTGCCACAGCTGCTCCGACTTCTGCCGCTTGACGGGTCCGCTCGCCTTCCACTCGGCCTGCAGGGCCTTGATGCGCTCCACGCCGGCCTGCCAATCGGTGGTGTCGGCAATGGCCTCGGCCTGGACGATCAGATCTTCCTTGACGGACTGATTGGCGCTCCACACGTCCTTGCGCTGCGCCAGGTCGTCCTTGCGGCGCGTGAAGAACGTGTCGCACGCCGCCCGGAAGCGAGCGTTGAGCGCCTTGCCCTGCTCGCCGCGCGGCGCGTGCCCCAGCGTGTTCCACCGCTGCTGGAGCGCCTTGAGGGCATCGGCGGTCTTCAACCAGTCGGTCGACTCCGCGAGCGCCTCGGCCTGCTCGGCCAGCTGCGCCTTCTCCTGCAGCACCGCGGCGTCCTCGACCGATCGCTGTGCGAAGAAGGCATCGACCCGGACCTGCGCCGCATCGGTGGCCACCTTGAACCGCTGCCACAGGGCGTCGCCCTCGGCACCACGCGGGCCGGCGCTCGCCTGCTTCCAGTCCTGCCGCAGGTCCTTCAGCTTCTTGGCCACGTCGGGCAGGGCCTCGACGGTCGCCAGCGCTTCGGCCTTCTCGCACAACTCCTGCTGCACGGTGGCGTTGGCCCACCGCTTCCAGTCGTCGGCGCTGCGCAGGTCGCGCACCACGTCCATCAACTTCGACTGCACCTTCTTCAGTCGCTCGACGATGGCCAGCTGGTCGTCGCGTGACGGCAACGCGCCGAGGGCTTCGGCGGTGCTGCGACCGTCGCGGATCGCCTGCTCGGCGTCCTTGAGCGACAGGTCGGCCTGCGCGGCGACGCCTTCGAGGCGGTCGACGGCCTCCACGGCGCGGCGCAGGTTCTCGGTCCGCGAGGCCGACTCCTGCTCGCGAATCGCCGCCGTGCGCGACGCGATCGTCGTCTCGGCGGTCTTGACGCGCGAGACGAGGACCGGATCGACCGCGCTCCCGTCCTGGGCCAACGACGTCCAGCGCTTCAGCAGGTCTGCCCACTGGCGGTGCGCGTCGGCGAGATCCTCGACGCCCGCCAGCTGCTCGGCGTCGGCCGCCAGCGTCGTCAACTGCGCGTGGCGTTCGGCATCGGCGAGTCGGGCCGCGAGGCGCGCCCGCTGACGCGCGACGGCCGCCAGGAACCGCTGATTGACCGCGTCGCTGCTCGGCTCTCCCGCGGCATCGAGCGAGCCCCATGCCGCCTGTGCGGCCGTGACGGCATCCTCGATGTCGTCACCCACATAGTTCTCGAGCGTCTGGCACACCTCGCCTCGACGGGCATCCTGCGCGGCCCGCGCGTCGGCCTCGGCCTGCGCGGCCGCGGCGTCGGCGCGCAACTGCGCCGAGCGCGCCCGTGCCCCCGCGACCGCGGCATCGAAACGGGTCTGCAGCAACGACGCCTCCTCGTCGCCCGCCACCTGCTGCCAGGCGTCGATGGCGGCGTCGAGTGGCGCCTGGATCGCGTCGGCGCGCGTCTCGTGCGCGAGGCCTTCGACCATGTCGCACAGGCGCTGCCGGCTCAACTCGCCCACGGGAGCCACCGGTTCGACGGCCACCGGCTGCTGCTCGCGCAGCCGCGCGCGGGCGCGGCGCGAGACCAGCTTGTTCTTCGCGCGATTGGCGACCTGCTCGAGGGCATCGGGCTCGGTCAGCGATTCGAGGGCCGACAGCGCCACGTCCTTGTGTTCGCTGTTGAGGGCCACCAGCAGACGCTCGGCTGCGTCGGTGATCAGGGCCAGCGCCGCCAGACGGATGCCGCCGCCAATCGCGCGGCCGGCCACGCTGCCAATCAGTCGGGGTGCCGAAATCCGGCGCAGGGCGGCGAGGCCGACCCCTTCGTCGTCGGTCGTGCGGGCGATGACGGCGAGGTCGCGCTCGTCGTCGAGGGCGGCCAGGGCCTCGAGCGCTTCGGCCTGGTCGGCGCCATCGGTGGCCAGGTCCATCAGCAGCTTGCGCGCCTCGGCCCGGACGCCTTCGTCCATGTCACTGCGGGCCACAGCGGCCAGGGTGGCGATGTCCTCGACGCGCGCCACGGCGCGGCGGCGCACACCGGCATCGACGTCTTCGCGGGCCAGCGTCCGCAGCACGTCCTGGGCGTCGTCACCGAGCTCATTGACCGCCTCGAGCCGCACCACCGGGTCGGCATGCTTCCACTTTGGCTGCCGAAAACGATCGAACAACGACATGGCTGACAGATCTCCGGATGGGCACAGCGCGGCTGGCAGCCACGCGACAGACTCGGTAGTCTACCCCTGTCCCACGACGTCTGCCACCACGCGCCTCGACCCGTCGCGGCCGTCGGGCTATCGTGTACCCCGCATGGCCCTTCCGCCCCGACCCAGGCACTTCGACCGCTCGATCATCGAGGGGTCCCTGGGCCCCGTCGTCTGGCGCCTGGCCTGGCCGACGATGCTGCAGAACGCCCTGGGCGGGCTGCAGGGCATCATCGACCACGCGATGGTCGGCCATTTCGTCGGCTACACCGCCAACGCGGCCATCGGCGTCAGCTGGCAGATCTTCCTCGTCGTCATCGTCTTCATCAGCTCGCTGTACGCCGGCATGGGGGTGCTCGTCGCGCGTTTCGCCGGGGCTGGCGACCGGGATGCGGTCGACCGGGCGGTCGGGCAGGCCTTCCTCGTTTCCTTCGTGCTCGCCGGCGGCGTGATGGCCCCGGTCGGCTACGTGCTGTCGCCGTGGCTCCTGCTGTTCGTCAATGCGACGCCCGAGGTGCGCGAGGTCGCGCTGCCCTTTCTCCGTCTGATGTTCGTCGGCGGCATCGGCCTGCTGACGTTCTTCCTGCTCGGTGGCGCGTTCCGCGCGGCGGGCGATCCGAAGACGCCGCTGCGGCTGGGCATCCTGCTCACCACCCTGAATGTGATCTTCAACGTCGTGCTGATCCGGGGGGCCGGGCCTATTCCCGCGTTCGGCGCGACCGGTGCCGCCATGGGCACGGTCTCGGCGTCGCTGATCGTCGCCGTCCTCGGCATCCTGAAGATGCGGTCGCCGGACGCGGCCGTCCATCTCCCGAGCCTGACGGCCCTGCGTCCGGACTGGACGCTGATCCGCCAACTGTTCAAGTTCGGCCTGCCCACCGGCTTCCAGGGCGTGGCAATGAACGTCGGCGGCGTCTTCCTCCTCCGCTTCATCGGCGCCCTGCCGCAGAGCGCACACGCGCAGGCGGCGTATGCGATTTCGTACACCGAGCTGTTCTCGCTCATCACGTTCACCTCGGTCGGCGTGATGGGGGCGACGGCGGCGGTGGTCGGGCAGAACCTCGGCGCCGGCCGGCTCGATCGCGCCTGCGACGCCGTCGGCGTGAGCGCGCGCCTAGCCTTCGGTGTCGCGGTCGGCGTCGGGCTGATGTTCCTGCTGATCCCGAACCCGTTGCTCGCGATTTTCGGGGTCGACGACCCGGAGACCGCGGCCATCGGGCGCAGCCTGCTGCAGCACCTCGCGGTGTCGGGCCTGTTCGTGACGGTGGCGCTCGCCTATACGGGCGCCCTGCAGGGATCGGGTGACACCCGCAGTCCGCTCTACATCTCGATCGTGTCGCAGGTGCTGGTCCCGCTCGGCTTGTGCATGGTGTTCCAGCGCGTGGGCACGTTCGAACCGGTCGACATCTGGCGCGCCATCGTGGCCGGGCACATGACGCGCTGCCTGCTCTCGTGGGTCCGGTTCCGGCAAGGCAAGTGGCAACGCATCGTCGTGGATGTCGGCCAACGGGTGCCCGACGCGCCGCGACCGGAGGTCACGTAAGCCATGAGTAACGCCAATCGGCACGTGGTGGCCATCTTCGGCGGGGCGTGCGCGGGCTCGACCGCGGCCGACATCCTCGCGGCGCACGACGTCGAAGTCGTCGTCTTCGAACAGAACGCCAAGCCGTACGGCAAGATCGAGGACGGCCTCCCTCGCTGGCACCGCGACCAGCGGCGCATGGAGTACAAGCGCATCGACGGCCGCCTGTCGCGACCGGGCGTGCACGTGGTGCCACGCACCCGCCTCGGGGTGGACCTGCAGTTTGCCGACGTCGTGCAGTGGGGGTGGAGTGCGGTCCTGCTCGCCAACGGCGCCTGGCGCGATCGTCCGCTCGACGTCCCCGGCGCCGATCGCTGGGTGGGGCGCGGCCTCGTCTACCAGAATCCCTTCATCTACTGGTTCAATCACGCGCCGGAAGCGAGCTACGACGGCCCCCGCTTCGAGGTGCCGCCCGGCGCCATCTGCATCGGCGGCGGACTCGCGTCGATCGACGTCGTGAAGGTGTTCCAGCTGGAGTTGTACGGACGCGCCCTGCGCGACCGCGGCATCGAGATCTCGATGCACGACCTCGAGCACGACGGCATTCCGGCCGTGTGCAAGGCGCACGGCATTGCCGACCCGCATCAACTCGGCGTCGCCGACAGCTGGCTCGTCTACCGTCGGCGCGTCGAGGACATGCCGCTGGCGCAGGCTCCGCCCGACGCGACGCCCGAGCAGCAGGCCAAGATCGAATTCGTCCGCCGGAAGATGCTGGCCAAGGCGCAGGAGAAGTACCTGTTCCACATGCGGCCGCAGGCCCTGCCCGTGTCGCTGATCATCGAGCAGGACCACGTCGCCGGCGTCCGCTTCATGGAGACGACGATGCAGGGGGGCGCGCTGGTCGCCCTCGACGACCACACGTTTGAGTTGCGCAGCCCGCTGGTCGTGAGTGCCATCGGCAGCCTGCCCGAGCCGATTCCCGGCATCGTCATGAAGGGGACGTTCTACGACTACGCCAACTGGGACACGGGCGCCTACGCGCCGGTCGCCGGCGTCTTCGGCGTCGGCAACGTCGTCACCGGTCGCGGCAACATCAAGGCCTCCGAGCACCACAGCAAGGACGTCGCGAACTGGCTCGTCGAGCACTACCTCGGCGTTCACGATGCCGACGAGGATCGGTCCGTCTCCGGCCTCTTCGACCATGCCGCGTCACGTGGCGAAGCGGCCGCCGCCAGTGTCGTCGCATACCTGAAGGACCACCCGCCGCTTCCCGCCGCGCAAGCCGACGGCTTGATCGCCCGGATCCGTGAACGCCAGACCGCCGTCGGCTATCAGGACTACGCGGCGTGGATGGCGAAGGTGACGCCGGGGGACGCGGAGTAGCTGCAGAGGCCGGCAGTCGGCAGTCGGCAATGGGCAGTCGCCTGTGACTGGTCGGCCATCCTCTATGCCGCCACCGGAAATCGCACCTTTCGTCTCTGCTTCGCCTCGGGGTAGCCTAGGGCGGGTGCGCGGTGAGGCCTCCGATGCTGGCGGGGCCAACAGCACTGCCGACTGCCGACTTTCGACTGCCGACTGAATGTCTTCTGAACCCAACCTGTTCGACCTGCCTGATGCGCCTGATGGCGGTGGTGGTTTGCCGCCGACCGGGCCCGGTGAGACGGCCGTGGCGCTGCACGAAGCGGCGCAGAGCCGATACCTGAACTACGCACTGTCGGTGATCACGTCGCGGGCGCTGCCCGACGTGCGCGACGGGCTGAAACCGGTGCAGCGCCGCATCCTGTTCACGATGTGGCAGCAGAACCTCACGGCCGACGCCAAGCACCGCAAGTGCGCCAAGGTGGTCGGCGACGTGATGGGCAACTACCACCCGCACGGCGACAGCGCGCTGTACGAAACGCTCGTGCGCATGGCGCAGCCGTTTTCGCTGCGCTATCCGCTCGTCGACGGCTCGGGCAACTTCGGGTCGCTCGACGGCGACAGCGCCGCGGCGATGCGGTACACCGAGTGCCGGCTCGCCCGCATCAGCGACGAACTGTTGACCGAACTGGATCAGGACACGGTCCCGTTCCGGCCCAACTACGACGGCACCCGCACCGAGCCCGTCGTACTGCCGTCGCGTGTGCCGACGCTGCTGATCAACGGCGCCATGGGCATCGCCGTCGGCATGGCCACCAACATCCCGCCGCATCATCTCGGCGAGGTGTGCACGGCGCTGTTGCGCCTCATCGACAATCCCGAACTGACGACGCTGCAGCTGTGCAAGTACGTCAAGGGGCCCGACTTCCCCACTGGCGGGCAGATCCTGAACTCGCCAGACGAACTGAAGGAGATCTACCGCACCGGCAGCGGCGCCATCCGATTGCGCGGTACCTGGGAGAAGGGCGAGGTCGGTCGCAGCACGAAGATCGTCACGATCACGTCGATCCCCTACACCGTCGACAAGTCGGAACTGGTGACACGCATCGCGGACCTCGTGGTGTCGCGCAAGCTGCCACCGCTGCTCGACGTGCGCGACGTGAGCACCGACGACATCCGCGTCGAACTCGAGTTGAAGCGCGACGCGGACGAAGCGCTCGTGATGGCGTATCTGTGCAAGCACACGCCCCTGCAGGTC
>DATJTM010000102.1:0-3436 GCA_035503395.1 Luteitalea sp. | reverse complement strand
TCGTGCCGGACCTGGACCCGGGTCGGTACTCGCTGGTCATCGAGCTGGCCGGCTTCGCGAAGGCCGAGTACCAGGACGTGGCGATCACGCTGGGCAAGACCCTCAAGGTCGACGCCTCGTTGAAGGTCGGTGATCTCTCCGAAGTCGTGCAGGTGTCCGGCGCCCCGCAGGACATCGACGTGCGCAGTACGCTGGTCGCGCACAACGTGCGTGAAGAAGAAATCGATCGGATGCCGAAAGGTCGCAGCTTCCAGTCGATTGCCCTCACCGCTCCGTCGGTCAACAGTGGCGAGATCGAGGGCGGCTTCCAGGTCAACGGCGCCAGCGGCGCCGAGAACGCCTTCACCGTCGACGGTGTCGTCACCAACAGCCTGGTCGACGGCCGTTCGCGTCAAAACACGGTGTTCGAGTTCCTGCAGGAAGTGCAGGTCAAGACCGCGGGCATCGGCGCCGAGTACGGCGGCGCCCTCGGCGGCGTGATCAGCGCGGTGACCAAGTCGGGCGGCAACACGTTCCGCGGTGAGGGCCACTACTACTTCGAGGGATCCCCGCTCGGCGCCGGGCCGGTGAAGCGGCTCGTGCTCGATCCGTCGGACGACCTGACCGTGAGCTACGTGCAGGACGAGAAGATGCCGGACCACCGCAACGAGATCGGTGGCTCGATCGGCGGTCCGATCCTGCGCGACAAGCTGTTCTTCTTCGCGTCGTACTCACCGCGCTTCGTGAAGCGCACCAACAGCTACCTGTTCAACAACGGCACCGAGCCGGGCGACATCGAGCGTACGCAGACCTACACGCAGGCGTTCGGCAAGGTCACGCACCGGGCCGGCCGCATGACCTCGTCGGGCTCGGTGCTGTTCACGCCGACGACGTCGGAAGGCACGCTGCCGGCGTACAACGGCGCGGCCCGCAACGTGATCACGAGCTCGCTCGCCGCCAACGCGCCGAACCTGGCCCGCGGCTTCAAGTCGCAGCAGGTGAGCACCACCGGCAACGTCGACGTCACGCTCACCGGCACGTCGTTCTTCTCGGTGCGCGGCGGCTACTTCTACGACAACTACGAAGACACCGGCATCCCGAACACGACCAACTACATCTACCAGACGTCGAGCATCGGCCTGGCCGGCGTGCCGGCCAACCTGCAGGGTGCGATCGGCACGCAGAACACGCCCCGGGCGCTGATCGTCGCCAACGACACGACCAAGCGCGGCTTCGTCAACGCCGACTACAACGTCGCGTTCTCGGCCCTCGGCGCGCACACGTTGAAGAGCGGCTTCGGCTGGCAGAAGACGATCAACGACGCCAACCAGGCTTACCCGGGCGGCTTCGTCAACATCTTCTGGAACAGCAACTTCCAGTTCCAGGGCGACCGCGGCCGCGGCACCTATGGCTACTACGAGGTCAACAACCGCGGCGTGCAGGGCGAGGCCGGCGCCGACATCTATTCCCTCTACGTGCAGGACCAGTGGACGCTGAACAACCGTCTGACGTTGAACCTCGGGCTGCGGACCGAGCGCGAAACGGTGCCGTCGTTCCGTGAAGGGGTTGCGGCGATGGAGTTCGGCTTCGCCGACAAGATCGCACCGCGCCTCGGCGCCAGCTACGACGTGCGCGGTGACGGCCGCTTCAAGATCTACGGCAGCTGGGGCCGCTACTACGACTGGACGAAGTACGAGCTCTCGCGCGGCTCCTACGGTGGCGACACCTGGCAGATCTTCTACCGCGGCCTCGACACGCTCGATGTCGGCAGCCTGAACCTGTCGAACATGCCGGGCAACGATCTGTGGGTGACGCCTGGCAGCTTCCGCGACCGCCGCGTGCCGAACTTCGAGTCGACCGATCCGGACATCAAGCCGATGCGGCAGGACAGCACCAGCATCGGCACCGAGTACCAGCTCGGGAACAACATGTCCCTCGGCGTTCACTTCGTGCACAACGACCTGTCGCAGACGATCGAGGACATCGGCGCGGTCGACGCCGACGGCAACGAGACCTACGTGATCGGCAATCCGGGCAGCGGGCTGGCGCGGCTGCAGTTCCCGTCGGGCGCCACACCGGTCGGCTTCCTGGTACCGGAACCGAAGCGGCAGTACGACGCGCTCGAATTCACGGTCAACCGCCGCTTCGCGAACAACTACTTCTGGAGCGCCAGCTACGTGTTCAGCCGTCTGTACGGCAACTACTCGGGCCTGGCAGCCACCGAGGAGGTCAACACGCCGACGACCGGCGGCGGGTCGGCCACCGCGCAGCAGCAGGCCGGCAGCATCGCGCGTCCCGGCGGCAACGCCAATCGTGCGTGGGACATCGACGAGATCTTCTGGGATTCGCGCGGCACGCTCGACGTGATCGGCCGCCTGCCCACCGACCGTCCGCACGTCGTCAAGTTGTATGGCAGCTACATGCTGCCGTTCGGCACGCAGCTCGGCGCGTTCTTCTACGCGGGCAGCGGCACGCCGCTCACCACCTACGTCGTGTCGACCAACCAGACGCAGTTGTTCGTCAACGGCCGCGGCGACATGGGTCGCACGCCGGTGCTGTCGCGCACCGACCTGCTCGTGTCGCACGAGCTCCCGCTGGGCGGCAACAACAAGCGCCTGCGTCTCGAATTGAACATGCTGAACGTGTTCAACCAGAAGTCGACGCGGCACGTGTTCAACTTCCTCAACCGCGGCGCCGGCGTGGCCCGTGCGTCGTCGGCCGCCGACCTGAGCAACGTCGACCTGTCGCAGGGGTATGACTACCGCGCGCTGATCGAGGCATCGCCCGACCGCCTGAACGCGTACGACCCGCGCTACGGCAAGGCCGACCTGTTCGACCCGGGCATGCAGGGCTTCTTCACCGTGAAGTTCCTGTTCTAGGCGGAGAAGATCGGGAACTGGCAACCGGCAACCGGGAACCGGGAACCGGGAACCGGCAACCGGTTCCTGCACGTGTAGGCGTCGGACTTTGTCCGACGGTCGGTGGGCCGGGTCGTATGCGGTTAGGTAGGGACGCGCCGCCGGCGCGTCCGCTCATCGTAGGGACGGCTCGGCGAGCCGTCCCTACCGAGTTTGGGACAACCGGCCCTACCTTCCCGAGACCCACGGCTGACCGCCCGACGAAGTCCGGCGGCTACACCTGTCCGGCTCAGCGCGGATCGCGCTGGCGGCGCAGGAGCGCCAGCAGATCGCGATGCGCCAGGACGGCGTCGGGCGATTCCTGAATCGCGGCGAGATAGCGCTGCGCGTAGGGCGTACCTTCCGCATCCGGGGACGCCAGGGCCCTCACCTGCACGAGCACGGCGTCCTCGTCGGGCTCGCCCTCGGCGCTGAGCATCTCGTCGATGTGGACGACGGCTTCCGATAGCGGTCGCAACCAGGCGAACTCCACCTCGTGCAGAACCACCTGCAGGAACTCGGTGGCCGACTGCCGGCCGTGGACCCGCTCGTAGGTGCGT
>DATJTM010000101.1:0-9256 GCA_035503395.1 Luteitalea sp. | reverse complement strand
GAAGGGCGACGTGCCCATCAAATGGCGACGGCCGACTAGGCCGTCGACCGATGCTGTCAACGCGCTCTTGCCAGCCACCGGACGACGTTCAACAAGAACTGCGGATTCTGCGGCGCGATCGGCGCGTTCATCCCCATCGGTGTCCGCTCGGCGCCGGCCAGTTGCGCGCTGAACATCGCGGCCTCGCCGAACACCGCGACGCGTCCCTTGCCGACCTCCAGCACCGCGCCCTGCAGCCACCCGCCGACGTCGCGGCGCGCCGTCTTGCCGTCGAACTCCCACGCGACCTGCGGCTTCAGAGACAGGACGCCAGGTGCGAGCGTGAGGATCGGCGTCGCGCCAGGCGCGCGGAACGCCGAGCCCGTGAACGACGCCACCGACGTGATCCGCTCGTCGGGCGCGCGTCCGTCCGTGACGGCATGACGACCGAGCACGTGGGGCCCCGCCGCCGTGAACACGAACGGCCCGCTCGGCTTCCCATTCATCATCGCGAACCCGTCGTGCCATTCGATGCCGAATGCCTGGCCCAGAGCCTCTGCGGCGCCGGCAAACGGCATGTGGTCGGCGATCAGCAGTAGCGAGCCGCCAGCCTCGACCCATCGCCGCACGGCTGCGATCTCCGCCGGCTCGAACGCCGACGGATTGGGCAGCTTCCAGTCCTGCTCGTTGCTGGCGTGTACCGCGTTGGCCACGACGAGCACACGCGCGGCGCGGAGCGCGTCATCCGACCACGTCGCGCGCCCGCCCTGCACCGTGAACCCGTCGCGCCGCAGCAGCGCCGCGAACGGTTGGTAGCGCCCGTCGGCCGTGTGGAAGTTGTGGTGCGCCTCGTCGACGACGACCAGCGGACCGGCACCGACGGCAAACGCCGGACGGGTGATCGACGGCGCGAAGGCCGTGTCCGCCACCTGCTGTGCGTGCGCGGTCGTCGACAACAACAGCGCGCACGACAGGACACCCAGAGTCATCGTTTGCATGCCGCGGTGCGTCCTGTGAATGTCGACGGCCTCATCGGCCGTCGCCGTTTCATGGGCGCCTTGGGAAGGCGCCCCTACCAGCCAGATTCGGTACGTCGACTACGCCGCGCCGATACCAAGGCGTCTCGACAGCCGATGTCCTGTGTCCCGCCCGACAGGCCGGCGCTATCTCGAACGCCGAAGGCCCACGGCCCAAGGCCCAAGGCCCAAGGCCCAAGGCCGACTCTGTCAATGCGCCTTCGCCAATCGTTCCGCGCGATAGCCGCCGCGGCGCTTGTCGTTCACGTACATCGTGCCGAACACGGCGATCAGGACCAGCGCCGCCGGCGCCACGTACCGGAACGACGTCTGTCCCCCGCGCGCCTCGGCCGGCGTCAGCAACGCGCCCGCATCGGCGACTACGGAATCCGGCAGCCGTGTGGCGACGACCGATCGCAACGCCGTCGCCGTGGCGTCGCCATGCACCGCGCCCTGCTCGCGCAGTGTCATCAACGCCGCCCGCGTCGCGGTGAGCGCGTCCTCGAGGTCGCTGGCCTTTGCCGGTCCCTCGCCGCGATGCGCGGCGGCCAGATATTCCGGAAAGCGCTGGTCGACGCGTTCGAGAATCGCGCGGGCCTGCTGCGCATCGAGCGAGTCGGCCAGGAACCCGTCGGCAAGACGCCCGATCAGCGGCACGCCAACGCCGCCGGCCATGCCCAGACCGATGCCGGCGGTCAGCACGATCCCGAGCGATCCGGTCCGCGGCAGGCGCTCACTCACGAGCCCCACCATCGTCGGGAAGAAGAAGGCCACGCCCCACGCGAAGATCGTCGCCACGGCCAGCGCCGACCACAGGCCCTGCACGAAGCTCAGAAGGAACAGCCCCGTTCCCGTGAGGATGGCCGCCGTCAGCAGCATCCCGGTGGGTGCCAGGCGCTCGACGAAGTGGCTGGCTAGCAGCCGCAGCACCACCATCCAGCCGCTGATCCACACGAGCACGAGGATGCCGTGCATGCCGGCGGCCTCGAGCACGGCCGGCACCCAGCGCATCGGGCCAAGCTCGATCGACGTCGTGATCGCCATCATCGCGAGCAGCAGCAGGAACAGCGGGCTCGTGAACGTGTACCGGAACATCTCGCCGACCGGGATGCCGACTTCGGCGTTTTCGGTCTTCGGGAATGCTTGCGGCAGCACCAGCACGCCATACACGACGATCGGAATGTAGATGACGGCAAGCTGCCAGGCCCAGTAGCCGAAGCGACCGCCGTACGTCGCCATCACGAAGCCGACGATGCCGCCGGCGACGATGCCGATCGGGAAGAAGGCGTGGAACCAGTTGAGGTGGGTCGTCTTTGCTTCGGGGAACAGTGCCGCCACGAGCGGATTGCCCGCAACCTCGATCATGCCGTTGCCGACCGCAAGCGTTGCCGCCCCGAACATCAGGATCCAGAACGCCGAGGGCGACCCCACCTGCGTGACCGCCGAGATCATCAGCGTGATGCCGGCCAGGTGCGCCACGAACGCGAAGCGGGCGCCGTTCTTCAGCCCGAACGACTCCAGCATCGGGCCGAGCACGAGCAGTGAGATCGCCATGCCCCAGAGCGCCGCGCCGCCAATCAGGCCGACCTGGTAGTTCGTGAGGATGAACTCCTGCTTCAGCGCGCCGAGGATGTTGCTGACCAGCGCGAAGGACGCGCCAGTCGGTATCAGCGCGAGGCAGATTCCCGAGAACAGTCGGTTGCGGTTGACGCCTTGCCCGGATCCCTCGGTCATGCACGCTCCTCCTCTGAGCGTCGCGCGGAGGCGCGACGCCTGCCTGTCCCAATGAAAGCGGTGTACCCGGTACCCCGTACCCCGTACCCGGCCCACTGACGAATGCGGCGCAGTATATCCGCCTCGACGCGCGGCTGTGATACATGTGTGCGCTTACATCCGGAGGGCGAACGCGTGAGCAACGGGACGACGGGGGCAGGCGCCCTCCGGTTCGTGACGTCGGCGGACATCGAGGTCGAGGAACTGCCATGGGGGCCGCACGAGTGGCTCTGCCGGCCGGGGATCACCGAGGCGCGTGACCTGATGCTGGTCCGCGTGCGCATGCCGCCCGGCACCGGCCATGCCTTCCATCGCCATCCGCCGATGGAAGAAATCATCTACGTCGTCTCCGGTACCGCCGAGCAATGGGTGGGCCGGGAGTCGAGGCGCCTGGTCGCTGGCGATATCGCCCACATCCCGAAGGACGAAGTGCACGGCACCTGGAATGGAGGCGACGACACGCTCGTCTTCCTCGCGATCCTCTCCCCCGCAACGTTCGAAGGCCCCGGCCTGGTCGACGTCTCGACCGAAGAGCCGTGGCGGTCGCTCCGTTCGTGACGCCTCGCACTGTCCTCCTGCTCGGCACGCTCGACACCAAGGGTGACGAGTACGGCTACGTCGGCGACCTGATTCGCGCGCGTGGGCACCGCACACTGCTCGTCGACCTCGGCGTGCTCGGCTCGCCTGCGGTCGCCCCCGACATCGATGCGGACGCCGTCGCGCGGGCCGGCGGCAGCGATCTGGCGACCCTGCGGGCCCGGCAGGACCGCGGTCATGCCGTCGACGTCATGCAGCGCGGCGCCATTACCCTCCTGCCGACGCTGTTTGCCGAGGGCCGCTTCGATGGCGTGATCGGTCTCGGCGGCGGTGGCGGCACGACGATGATTGCGGCCGCGATGCGCACACTGCCGGTCGGCGTGCCGAAGGTGATGGTGTCGACGATGGCGTCAGGCAACACGGCGCCGTACGTCGACGTCAAGGACCTGACGTTGATGTATTCGGTCGTCGACATCGCGGGATTGAACCCGCTCTCGCGTCGCATCCTCGCCAATGCTGCCGGCGCGATTTGCGGCATGGTCGAACTCGGTAGGGACGACTCGCCCAGCCGTGCTTTGGGTAGGGACGGCTCGCCGAGCCGTCCGACTGGCCTCGGCAGCCGACCGTTGGTCGCCGCGACGATGTTCGGCGTGACTACGCCGTGCGTCACGACGTCGCGGACTGCGCTCGAGGCGCTCGGGTACGACGTCACCGTCTTCCACGCGACCGGTTCAGGCGGCCGCGCGATGGAAGGGCTCATCGACGATGGCTACTTCGCGGGCGTGCTCGACGTGACGACGACGGAGTGGTGCGACGAGGTGGTGGGAGGCACGCTGACGGCGGGACCGACGCGTCTCTCGGCGGCGGGTCGTCGCGGCATTCCGCAGGTCGTGTCTGTGGGCGCGCTGGACATGGTCAACTTCGGCGGCATCGACACCGTGCCGGAGCAGTTCCGCGACCGCAACCTGTATCGCCACAACGCGACCGTCACGCTGATGCGGACGACGGCCGACGAGTGCGTCGAGATCGGCCGACGCATCGCCACGCAACTGAACGCGGCCACGGGTCCGACGACGCTGGTGCTGCCGCTCGGCGGCGTGAGCGCGATCGATGCACCGGGCCAGCCGTTTCACGACCCCATCGCTGATCAGGCGCTGTTCGACAGCCTCCGTCGCAACGTCGCGTCCTCGGTGCGGATCGTCGAGGTCGACGCGCACATCAACGACCCCGCCTTCGCGCAGGCACTGGTCACCGAATTCACCGCTGTCGTCAGCGTTCCTGGAGACGCCGGACGCGACTGACATCAATACTCGCGCGTTTCCGCCGGCGCGCAGGCTGTAGGCCCGTCGGCTCTCGCAGGCCGTAGGCTGCAGGCTGCTGCGACGGGTCTGAACTGAAGGAGAGAACCGACACATGCCTTTCATCGGGCGCAACAAGATGCTCGCCCGCCTGCGCAAGCGGGTCGCGGCGCGCCAGCCGATCGTTGGCGCCGGCGCCGGTACGGGAATCTCGGCCAAGTTCGCCGAGCGCGGTGGCGTCGACCTGATCATCATCTACAACTCCGGACGCTTCCGGATGGCCGGGCGCGGCAGCCTGGCCGGCCTGATGCCGTACGGCGACGCCAACGCGATCGTCGCCGACATGGCGCGCGAAGTGCTGCCGGTGGTGCAGGACGTGGCGGTACTGGCCGGCGTGTGCGGCACCGACCCGTTCCGCATCATGCCGGTCTTCCTGAAGCAGCTGAAGGCGATGGGTTTCGACGGCGTGCAGAACTTCCCCACCGTCGGCCTCATCGACGGCGTGCTGCGCACCAACCTCGAAGAGACCGGCATGGGCTACGGCCTCGAGGTGGAGATGATCGCCGAGGCGCATCGACTCGACCTGCTGACGTGTCCGTACGTGTTCGACGAGGACAGCGCCCGCGAGATGGCCAAGGCCGGTGCCGACGTGCTCGTCGCGCACCTTGGGCTCACCACCAAGGGATCGATTGGCGCGAAGACGGCGCTGACGCTCGACGAGTCGGCCGCCCGCGTCCAGGCGATGCACGATGCCGCCCGCAAGGTCCGCAAGGACGTGTTCGTCATCTGCCACGGCGGCCCCATCGCCGAGCCGGAGGATGTCGCCTGCGTGCTGGCGCACACGACCGGCGTCGATGGCTTCTTCGGCGCATCGAGCATCGAGCGATTCGCGACCGAGGTTGGCATCGAGGAACAGGCGCGTCGCTTCCGTACGCTGACGCTGCCCGGCAAGGTCAAGAAGTCGAAGAAGCAGTCGTAGCTGCTGGTGACGCCGATGATGCAAGCCTTCCGAGTGTTCCGGACCGCGCCGCGGTTCGCCGCCGTCCTGCTCGCCCTCTTCACCGTCGCGTCGTTGCATGCAGGGTCGGCCGCGTTGCAACAACGGCCGCTGCCTGCGGCCACGCAGACATCCTTGCCTGCTCCGCGCCCCGACGGTCCGAATGGCGAAGGCCGGGTACTGAAGGTCCTGTTCCTCGGCCATACGAGCACGCATCACCCGTCGATGGCGCTGATGCCGATCCTGGCGGCGCCGTTGGCCCGCAAGGGCATCCAGCTGACGCACGTTGCCACGCCGGCCGAGGCGCTGCGGCCCGAGGTGCTGGCCAACTACGACGCGTTGATGATTTACGCCAACCACAAGACGCTGACGCCGGAGCAGGAGAAGGCGCTCGTCGGGTTCGTGGAAGGCGGCAAGGGCCTCATCGCGCTGCATTGCGCGTCGGCGATGTTCACCGAGTCGCCCGCCTACATCCCGCTGGTCGGCGGCGAGTTCAGCACGCACGGCACCGGCGACTTCACCGCCGAGATTGTCGCGCCCGAACATCCCATCATGAAGGGGCTCGCGCCGTTCACGACCTGGGACGAGACCTACGTCCACAAGCGCCACAACACCGCCAATCGCACCGTGCTCATGGAGCGCGTCGACGAGAAGGGCCGCGAGCCGTACACGTGGGTCCGCACGCAGGGCCAGGGCCGCGTCTTCTACACGGCCTTCGGCCACGACGAGCGCACCTGGCGCAATCCCGGCTTCCAGGAGCTCGTCGAGCGCGGCACGTTGTGGGCCGTCTCCGATGCGTCCCGTCAGGCGTGGCAGAAGCTGAAGATGCCGACCGTGACGTACCTCGACGGATTCAACGTGCCGAACTACGAACGTCGCGACCCGGCCCCGAAGTACCAGATGCCGTTTTCGCCGGCCGACTCGATGAAGTTCATCCAGGTGCCGGCCGAGTTCGACCTGCAGCTGTTCGCGCGCGAGCCCGACATCATCAAGCCAATCACGTTCAACTTCGATGCCCGCGGCCGGCTCTGGGTCATCGAAGCGATCGATTACCCGAACCTGGTCCTCAACGGTGAGCCCGGCGCCGACCGCATCAAGATTCTCGAAGACACCAACGGCGACGGACGCGCCGACAAGATCACGATCTTCGCCGATCGCCTCAACCTCGCGACCAGCCTCGTCTTCACCGGCAAGGGCGTCATCGTCGCCGCCGCGCCGCACATGCTGCTGCTCGAGGACACCAACGGCGACGACAAGGCCGACAAGAAGACCATCCTGAGCACCGGCTGGGGCATCAGCGACAGCCATGCCGGCCCGTCGAACCTGATGTACGGGCCCGACAACTACATCTGGGGCACGGTTGGCTACGCCGGCTTCAACGGCGAGATGAACGGCGTCAAGATGCAGTTCGGCCAGGGCGTCTTCCGGTTCAAGCCGGATGGCTCCGCCTTCGAGTTCATCACCGGCTCGACCAACAACACGTGGGGCCTCGGCTTCTCCGAGACGTTCGACGTGTTCGGCTCGACCGCCAACAACGACCCCAGCTTCTACGTCGCGATCCCGAATCGCTACTTCGACGGTGTCGACGGGCTGAGCCTCGGCGGTCGTCCGGCCAGCGGCCTCGGCTATCAGAGCGCCGCGCAGTTCTACGCCGCGCACTTCATCACGCCGTACATCCGTCAGGTCGACGTGCACGGCGGCTATACCGCTGCGGCGGGGCATCAGCTCTACACGGCGCGCGCCTTCCCGCGGTCCTACTGGAACCGCATCGCCTTCATCACCGAGCCGACGGCACACCTGGTCGGCCAGGGCGTGATGGAGAAGGAAGGCGCCGGCTTCGTCACGCGCGACGGCTACAACCTGCTCGCGGGCGCCGAGGAGTGGGTCGCGCCGGTGCATGCGCAGGCCGGTCCTGACGGCGCCGTCTGGGTCGCGGACTGGTACAACTTCATCGCGCAGCACAATCCGACGCCGACCGGCTACAGCAATGGCCCGGGCAACGCGTACGAGACGTCGATGCGCGACCGTCATCGCGGCCGCATCTATCGTGTCGTGCACAAGGGCGCAGCCGCGACGAAGGTGCCGAGGTTTGCTGCCGGAGCGACGACGACGAAGCTGGCGCCGGTGCCGGCGACGCTGGTGTCGGGGCTCGCGTCCGACAACATGTTGTGGCGCCTGCATGCGCAGCGCTTGATCGTCGAGCGCGGCCAGCAGGACGTGGTGCCGGCGTTGATCGCCCTGACGAAGGATCCGTCGGTCGATGCGATCGGCCTCAACGGCGGCGCGCTGCATGCACTCTGGACGCTGCATGGACTGGGCGCGGTGAAGGACACGACGAGCGACGCCGGACGCGCGACCGTCGCGGCCCTCAAGCATCCAGCCGCCGGTGTGCGCAAGGCGGCGGCGATGGTCATCGCCACCGTGCCAGGGGGCGGTCAGGCCATCGTCGATGCCGGTCTCGAGCGCGATTCCGACATGCACACGCGGCTCGCGGCCATCCTCGCGCTCGCCGATGCGGCACCCTCGGAGGTAATTGCAAAAGCGCTCTACACGGCGAGCCAGGATCAGGCCAACACCAGTGACCGCTGGTTGAGCCGCGGTCTCTACGTCGCCGCCTGGAAGCACCGCGAACGCTTCCTCACGACGTACCGCGCCGATCCCAATGCGGTGCCCGTGTCGGCGCTGCCACTGCCCCTGCGGCTTGGCAACAGCCGCCCCGACTGGCGGACGCCCGATGGACCGACGATCACCGAGAGCTGGAAAGACATGGAGGTCCCCGGCAACTGGGAGACCAAGGGCCTGCCGAACTTCGACGGCGTGGTGTGGTTCTCGCGCACGCTCGACGTCGCCACGCCGGCCAAGACGACCCTGAGCTTCGGCCGCATCTCGCAGGCCGCCGAGATCTGGGTGAACGGCCAGAGCGTGCCGGCGCCGCCGCGCGACACGTCGCCACAGCCTGGTCCGCCGGTGTTCACGGTGCCCGATGGCGCGTTGCGCGCGGGTGCCAACACGGTGACGCTGCGTATCCAGAACTTTCGCGGCAACGGCGGCTTCATCAGTACCCCGGATCAGCTGTTCGCCGAATCCGGTGGCGCGCGGCAGTCGCTCGCCGGCACCTGGAAGTACCGCGTCGAACGGCAGTCCAACGTCGTGACGATGTACGCCAAGCCGGGCGAGCTCGCGGCACACCTCGCGTACGCCACGAGCGGCGCCGCCGCACCTGCGGCGCCGGCGACGGCGTCACTGCCGAAGCCCGACGTCACCATCAAGCTCAGTGTGGTGCCGGCGCAGCTGAAGTTCGATCAGCCGGAGTTGACCGTCGCCCCTGGTCAGCTCGTGCAGCTCGTGTTCGTGAACCCCGACGTGATGCAGCACAACTTCGTGCTGGGTGCGATCGGGTCGATGGAGAAGGTCGGCGCCGCCGCCGACGCCATGCTCTCGACCGGCGACGGCCTGGCGCAGCAGTACGTCCCGCAGACGCCACTGGTGCTCTACTCGACGCCGCTCGTCGATCCCGGTCAGACCATCACCGTGCAGTTCCGCGCGCCGAAAGAGGTGGGCGCGTACCCGTACCTGTGCACGTTCCCGGGTCACTGGCGGTTGATGAATGGTGTGTTGAACGTCAGGTAGGCTGCAGGCTACAGGCTGTAGGCTAC
>DATJTM010000100.1:0-2659 GCA_035503395.1 Luteitalea sp. | reverse complement strand
TTCGCCCTTCTCAGGGTAGTTCGAGCCGAGCCACACGATGCGCACCTTCGAGGCGATGCTCGGGTCCTTGACCAGGGCCAGCGCGACGTTGGTCAGCTTGCCGATCGGCAGCAGCACCAGCTTCGACTCGGCCGCGGCATGGGCGCGCTCGATGATGAAGTTGACGGCGTCGGCGCCGTCGAATGTCGCCTCGCCCAGGTGCGGCCTGATCTGCGTGAAGGACCCGTTCGCGCCAGGTTTGAGCACGGTGTTCTCGAGCGTGCACAGCGTCAGCACGCGCCGCGCCTCGGCCACCTGTGCGTCGATGTTGCCGCCGCCCCGCGTGGTGTTGACAGTGATGCCCTCGACGTCGAACACATCGCCGTTGAACAGGGCGTAGGCGAGCGCGTGCTGGTCGTCGAGTTCGTTATTGGCGTCGGTGTCGACCAGGACGCGGATCTTCTGACCGGCGGGTGCCTGCGGGGCAGGGGGCGACGGGGACGCCTGCGGAGCGCCGCTCGCCGGGCCGTCCGGTGCAGGCGCCGGACTCGAGCATCCTGCCGCCAATGCGAGTGTCGTCATTGCCGAAACCGCCGTCATCGTCCAGCCCGCGCGCACAGGGACTCGCTTCCTGGGCCGCGAGGCCCGTTTCGATTGAGCGGCACCATCCTGCCGGCATAGCATGGCGGCGTCAATCAGCAACGCACTGTGGGGGCCGCGTGGTGGGAGCTCTCGACATTTCGCATGCCGCATTCACGCATTTCTGACCGAGGCAGGTAGGGCCGGTTGTTCTCAACCCGGCCCTCCGCTCCATGGAGGACGAGTGCGCACCAGGTTGCTCATCGTCTCGATCGCGCTGATGGTTCAGGGAGTCGCCGCGCAGACCGAACGCATCCTCATCGACCATCACAAGGCGATTCGCCTGCGCGACGGCGTGACCGTGTTCGCCGATGTCTACCGACCGGTCGGCGATGGCAAGCACCCGACCGTCGTCATCCGGACACCGTATGGCGTGCAGCGTGAAGCCGTGGGTGTGCACGATCGGATGATTGCGCTGGCCCGCCGCGGCTACGCCGTGGTCAACACGGACGTGCGCGGTCGCTACGAGAGCGAAGGCGCCTGGGATCCGTTCCGTTCCGAAGGCAAGGACGGCTACGACGTGGTCGAGTGGGCCGCGAAGCAGCCGTGGTCGACCGGCAAAGTCGGCATGCAGGGTGGCAGCTACCTCGGGCACGTCCAGTGGGCAACGATCGGCGAGCAGCCACCCAGTCTCGTCGCGGCGTTTCCGGCCGTGGCCTCGACGAACCTCTACGCGAACTGGATCACGCACGGCGGTGCCTTCCGACTGGCGTTCAATTTCGGCTGGGGTGTGGTCCGCATGCCGTACCGCATCATGCAGCCGCAGCTGTACTTCACAGGCCCCGACGCCGCGCCCGAACTCCGCTACGAGGAGATCCTCAAGCACCTGCCGCTGGAGACGATGGACGAGCGGGCGTTCAACCACACCGTCGGGCACTGGCGCGACTGGCTCACCCACGAGAGCTACGACGAGTACTGGAAGGCGGTCAGCGACGAGGAACGGTTCGCGCGCGTCCAGGTGCCGGTGATGACGCAGGGCGGCTGGTTCGACGTGTTCCTGGCCGGCACCATCAACGGCTACGTCGGGGCTCGCAACCTGGGCACCAATCATCGCGTCAAGCGCTTCTCACGCCTGGTGATCGGGCCATGGGGCCACGGCCCGTCGCAGAAGTTCGGCGACCTCGATTTCGGCCCGGATGCCGACCGCACGCTGACGCAGTACGAACAGCGATGGCACGACTTCCACCTGAAGGGCATCGACAACGGCGTGGGTGACGAGGCGCCCGTGCAGCTGTTCTACATGGGTGTCAACAAGTGGCGAGGCGAGCGGGACTGGCCGGTTCCCGACACCCGATACACGCCGTGGTACCTGCAGGCCGATGGCAAGCTCTCGGCGACGGTGCCGTCGGGCGAAGGCACGACAACCTACCGCTATGACCCGAACGATCCGGTCCCGACCACCGGCGGCAACAACTGCTGCGGGGCGCCCACCATCGCCGGCCCCGTCGACCAGGCGCCCCTCGATGCGCGCAAGGACATCGTCCGATTCGTCAGCGATCCCTTGAAGGAGCCGGTCACCATTGGCGGCCCCGTGAAGATGGACCTGCACGCCACGACCGACGGTCGCGACACCGACTGGATGATCAAGTTGATCGACGTCTATCCGGACGGCAAGGCGTACCCGATGGCCGAAGGCATCCTGCGGGCCCGCTTCCACGACGGCCTCGACAAGCCGGCGTTGCTGACACCGGGGCAGGCCTACCGCTACAGCATCGACATGGTCGGCACCGCGCTGGTCTTCCAGCCGGGGCACCGGATCCGCGTCGACATCACGTCGAGCAACTTCCCGCAGTTCGATCGCAACCTGAACACCGGCGACCCGCTCGGCAAGGGCACCAAACCGCGCGTTGCGCAGCAGACGATCCACCACTCGGCCAGCAAGCCGAGCGCGATCATCTTGCCGCTCGTCAAGGGGTTCTGACGCGGCCGGCCTTGGGCATTCGGCCTTGGCCTTGGCAGACCGCCGCAGGTGCGGAAATGCGGAAATGTCGACGTCAGACTGCGGCGCGTGGAACACGAGGGTAGGGGCGCCTCTCTGAGG
>DATJTM010000099.1:0-10570 GCA_035503395.1 Luteitalea sp. | reverse complement strand
CGATTGCGGCAATCGCCTCGAGCGACATCGGGCCGGTCTCGTTCCGCTCGTTGGCGAAGACGTAGATCATCGCCGTCTTCGGGCCGATCGCGAGGCGCAGTTCATCTGGTGTCTCGGCTTCGACGATGGTGACGCCGACGGCGCGGATGGCGGCGTCGTACACGTTGCGCGAGTGGCCGGGAATGATGACTTCGGTCTTCCCGAAGCCGCGCAGATCGGGAATGCGGACGTGCAGATCGGGATTGCCGCCGGCGACGCATGCCGCCGTCGCGTGCGACATCGCTGCCGCGCAGCCCGAACTGACCATGCCCCACTCGGCGCCGGTGAGTTCGGCGAGCCGCTTGCCGGCCGCGGCCATCAGTTCGTCCATCTGGACGTACTGCTG
The DNA here is from genome assembly GCA_035503395.1 of Luteitalea sp. Classification (GTDB taxonomy): domain Bacteria; phylum Acidobacteriota; class Vicinamibacteria; order Vicinamibacterales; family Vicinamibacteraceae; genus Luteitalea. Next base: position 10,185 of record DATJTM010000099.1, on the reverse strand, counting down.
GTTCGCCAGGCTCTTCGCCTCGCGTACTTCCGCCAGCTCCATCGAGCCGCCGATCACGGTGAGTGTGCCGCGCGCGTTGATCAGCGGACGGACGCCGAGGCGCCCGTATAACTGTGCGGCTGGGGCGACGCGCGTGGGTGGCGCGACGGGCGCGGGACGCGTTTGCGCGTCGGCGCCAGCGGCCGGGAGCAGACCCGCGAGTCCCGCTGCGCCCGCCGTGCGCAGCGCCTGCCTGCGACTCAGCCGTGTGGTAGATGGAGTCTGTTCGCGGTCGTCGTCCATGGCCATGCCGTTCTCCGTGGCGCGGACGATATCCCCGCATCGACGCAGCGTCAACGCACGGGCGTCGCAAAGCCCATCACTCACGTCGCATGATGCCGGTGGAGACGCGCGCCGATGCGGATTACGATGCGCGCATGACCAACGATCCGCTGGACGAGCGACCGGACGAGAAGGCGCGGCGCGAGCAATCGCCCGACGAGAAGGTCGAGGAGAGCGAGGCCATCGTCGAGAACGAGGGCCAGAAGAAGAAGGACATGCCGCCGCTGCGCGAGCCGTATGGCGGCCCGCCGGACGAACGGTCGACGCCGGCTGGCTGACGTCGACCGCCGTGGGGGCTACGGGCGAACCGTCAGCTGGTTGACGACGGTGTAGCCCGGCGCCTTCGCGGTGGCGATGCGACCGGCGCTGGCCTTCTCGGCTTCCGTCCGGACCGAGCCCTTGAGCTCGATGGTCCGTGTGTCGGCGTGCGTATCGACGTTGATGGTCGTCGAGTCGATCGTCTTGTCGGCCATCAGCTCCGCCTTGATCTGCGCGGTCTGCTGCGCCGCGTCGACGTGCCGGACGGCCTCACCGAGTTGCGCCTTCGCGACTTCTCCAGCGGCCACGGCGCCCTCGCGCACCTTCTCCGCGAACGGCTCGGCCGCTTTCGACACTTCCTGGGCGGCCTCGCGCGTCGCCGCGGCGGTCTCTTCCGCGGCACGTTCAACCTTCGGCCGCGCCGCTTCCGCGTCCTTCTCGAGCCCCTCGCGGGTGTTCTGACAGCCGACAGCAGCAGTCAGAAGGACACTCATCGCCAGCAATCCCAATACGCGCATCGCATCTCCTCGCATCCGCCGAGACTCACATCCGGTGGCGTCGAGCTCGTGAATGAAGTTGTAGGCGTCAAGCTTTCCGCCTTCGCCAAGGCTACGGCGAGACGAGTCAGCTCGACGCTCAGTCCTGTCCGGATGCAAGGCTGGTACCGAACTGGACCACCGCCGAGGCGCGGCCGTCGAGAGCGCCCGGCTTGGATGGCGAGCGGCGACGAATTGGCGGAGGAAAGGTGGTGCCCGCGCGCGTGCGCAGGCACCGGACCGTCAGGATGCGGCCCTTCAGGACGTGACGCGCTTGGCGGTGAACTCGCGGGGCGGCATGTCGCCCCCGTCGCGCGTTTGCGAGAACAGGATCTCGCCTGCCGAGACCTTGCCCTTGTAGAGCAGCTTCACGTCGTTGCCGTTGAAGCTGCGGACGATGTTGAAGGTGATGGCGTCGCCCTTGACGGTGCCGTCCTTGATCTCGACGTCGCCGCCACCCATCATCCCCGACACGGTGCCGGTCAGCTTCTCGCCGTCGGCCTTGAGGGTGAACGTCTGTTCGCGCGTCTGCCCGTCGCGCCCGGGGACCTGCGCGGTCCACTTGCCGGTGACGTCGGCGGCGTAGATGGAGACGGACGCGACCGCGACGACGGCGGCGGTGGCGAGCAGGGAGAGAGTGTGCCGCATGAATCCTCCTGTGGAGTTCTTGAACGGGCGGATTGTACTCCGGGGCGTGCCCGGGCAGGTTGTCCAGACCAGCGAAGCGCGTTGTCGCACGCTGGCGAACGACCGACGACAGCCAGGCACTCAACGCGACGGGCGTCGTGCCATATCCAGAACTCGCTCGACGCGTCCACCGATTGCGGACGTCACGTACACATCCCTCACGGAACTGCGTCTGGGCGTTTCCGTAGTCACGCCCATGCCCAGCTCTTTCCGGTTCGCGCGACGACCCAGCTGTCTGCTGTTCGCGGCCGCATTGGTCCTCACGGCGGCGGCTCCCGCTGCCGCCACGTGGTCGATCGTCGCGGTGGACCCGAGCACGCGTGAGGTCGGCAGTGCCGGCGCCTCGTGTACGCCGTACGTCGCGGGCATCGTCGCGCTGGCCCCCGGCCGCGGCGTCATCGTCGCTCAGGCGATGTCCAATGCCAACGCCAGACGGCGCGGCGTTCAGTTGCTCGCTGAAGGCGGCAGCCCGAGCGCCATCGTCGGCGCCATCAGCCATCCGTCGTTCGACGACACGTACAAGGAACAGCAGTACGGTGTTGCGGCGCTCGACTTCTTCGACCGTCCGGCGGCGTACACAGGTGCGTCGACACATGCTGTGGCCGGGCACCTGTTGGCGCCCGGGGTGAGCGTGCAGGGCAACATCCTCACGTCGCAGGATGTGCTGACGGCGACGATGGATGCCTTCACCGCAGCAGCGGGACGTCCCCTCGCGGAACGGTTGCTCCTGGCACTCGAAGCTGGCGCCGCCAGGGGTGGCGATCGGCGATGCGGCACGCAGACCGCGCAGTCCGCGTACCTCGTCGTCGCAGGGCCGGACGATGCACCGCGACGGCCTCGCGTGCGTCACATCATCCCGGGGCAGAGCGACGGCGGACCAAATCCGGTCCACTTGCTGCGCGACGCGTTTGGCGGCGGCGCCAATCGGTAGCGGTCTCCGAGGGGTGGATGCACTCGCGTGTGTCTCATCTGCTGAGCACCCTCCGCGCCAGATGCAGCCAGTCGTCTCCAGGCGGCAGGGGCTGTTGCTTCAACCACGCCGCTGCCTTGTCGGCGAGCATCCGCCACTCCTGCTCCGCGCGTGCCGCGAACAGCTCGAGCCAGACCAGTGCGAGCGCCGTCGCCCAGGAGCGAGAGACGTCCCCCTCTGCGTCAGGCCGTTCGTACTCCAACGTCTTCAGCTTCTTCCCGATCGCAGCCGCGAACTCACGTGACAGCGACCATGAACCATCCGCCGCCTGCAGTGCGACGAGCGGATCGAACGTACGGGCCTTCGAGCCGCCGAACAGACGCGACAGGATTCCTGGCCGGACGGAACGTCTCACTGCCATGCCCTCGATCGGCGAGGCATCCCGCGGCGCTGACCGCGCCTGCGCGGTAGGAGCCGCCCCGAAAAGCGACTCGAAGTCTTCTGCTCGCATGGGCCGAACCGGCAAGCCATCCCACTCGAAGGCGCTGCCCTCATCCAGCAACATGGCGCGCCGGAACTCGTGCGACGTTCCACCCCACCCGTGCGCCAGCTTCAGCGGGACGCGTCGCAACTGGATGTCGCCGTGGACGGGCGTCGACCGTCGCTCGACGGCGACGAACGACGTGTCGCGCGACAACAAACGATGGCGCGTGGCGATGGCGATGACCTGCTGGCGGACGGTCGACGTCTTGCGGTCATGCTGGCGAGAGCCACGTTGCGCCAGCCAGGCGCCGCTCTCCTCGATGTCGCGGATCCGGGCGCGAGCGGTCAGCGTGGTGACCGGGCCCACACGCGAGGCATCGGCGAGCGGCACCTGCCAGGAGCGCGGGCCATCTGCGAACGACGCCGTGATCCTGGCCGCCGTTGGCACGCGGCCCGTGGTCGTGCCGTACAGCAGGTAGCGCTGACCCGCAAACACGGGCGGCGCCTCGGCCGGTACGGTCACGGCGTCGCCATCGACCCACTCCACCCGCACGTCACCCATCGTCGGTGCCAGCAGGCGCGCGAACTGACGCAGCACGCGCGACTCGATGCGCTCGCCGGGATGGATGAACTCCGCGGCACCCCCGCCAGCGCGGGCGAGCCCGCGCACCAGGTGCTGGCTGGCGCCGCTGCCGATGCCCAGCGTGAAGATGCGCGTCGTGCCGCGATGGGCCGCCGCGAGCTGGATGATCCGGTCGGTGTTGGTGACCTCGCCGTCGGTCAGCACGAGGACGCGCCGCGGCAGGCCGGAGAACGACGGCTGGCCGAGCACGAAGTCCAACGCCGGCTTCAGCTCCGTGCCGCCCAGGTCGGCGTCCAACCGCTTCACGTGCCAGCTGGCGTCGTCGAGGCTCACCTCGTCGTACGGGCGGCTGCGTTCGTACAGCATGCGGTAGTCGTCGCCGAAGCCGACGATGTTGAACGCACAACCGGCCCGCATCGAGCGCAGGCAGATCTGCAGGGCGTTGCGCACCTGTTCGATCGAGTCACCCTCCATCGATCCCGATCGATCGACGAGGAAGACGATCTCGGCCGACATCGGTGTCGCATCGAACTCGGGGATGAAGCCGACGGCAATCGACGTCGTCTCGCCATCGCGCTCGACCCAGGCGGTCGGCTGACGCAGTGAGGCGGCGTCGATCGTGAGGATGAAGTCGCGGTCCAGCGACGGAGTCTCGTGCGACAGACGGACGACCGTCCGCTGATCCTGCCAGCTCACCGCCACCGGATGCGACGGCGACGAGACCTCGGTGATCGGCACGCCCATGTCGAGACTGACCGTCAGGTCCATGCCATAGGGCACCGACCACGCGACCGGCGGATTGAGGGCCTCGGCATCCGGCTGCCCGATGCCTCGGTGGTCGTCATCGGGTGCGTACTTCGGCGCGATGGTCAGCGGCAGCGTGAAGCGTGCCCGCCCATCGTCGCTGATCAACTCCGTCACGTACGTGATCCGCACCAGCACGGCGCCGCCCGGGCGCAGGTTGCCGATGCTTGCCTGGAACACGTCCGGCCGATGCTCGTCGAGCAGGAACGCACCATCGCCGCGTTCGAAGGCATGGTCGTAGTGCTCGAACGCCTCGTCGCGTTCCCGCACCTCGCCCGCGATGACGACGTCGTCGACGACGGCCTCGAAGCCGCAGACGGCAGCACCTTCGTCGAGCGGGAAGACGTAGACCGCCTCGATGGGCGTCGTCTCGCGATTCACGTAGCGATGCGCCACCGACACCCGGGCGCACAGGCCGGTGATCTCGGCCTCGACCGAGATGCCGACGAGGGAGACGGGCGTCACCGCGTCGGGCCCCGTGAAGAGTCCCGACGACAGCGGCAGCGCGAACGAGGCAGGCATGACTACTCCTCCGACCGTGTGGGCGGTCGACCGTCGCCGAGATGGCGGCGACACCAATCAGCCAGTTCACGCAGCGCCGAGGGGGAGGGACGCGGGCGGCTTTCCTCGACGTGCAGTTCGACTCCGTGTGCGACCGGGACGCGTCGCCAGAGTGGTGCGCGCGATCGCGGCACCATCCGTGGCGTTGCCTGCGCGGCCGTGAATACATCGGCCGATGGCCCGCGCCGCGTCATCGCGCGAATCTCGTCCAGCGTTCGGCCGGCCTCCTGTAGCGCCTTCACACGCAGGAGCGCGGCGAGATGCTCGGGGCCGTAGTGGTCGCCGCGGCCGACGCCGGTAGGCGACGGCAGCAGTCCTTCGTGGACGTAATAGCGCACCGTGCGCCGCGACACGCCGCCAAGTGCGGCGAGGTCGCCGATGCCGTAGCGCGCGTCGCTGTCGACCACGAACCCGACAATGCGACAGTAGATGTCACATTGTCAACTGTCACATTGTCGCGAGCGAGCACGGTTGCCGCGAAGTACTCGCAACACCACGCTCGCCCTCAGATCCGAGACTAGCCGTCGATAGCTGTTCGGTTGAGCTAGGAAGTTCGTTTACGTCGATACCGGTCTGGGAAAGGTCATCTCGCCTTGAAGGGATCCGAGATGGCCGCGCGGCGCAACGCCGCGAGGGATGGCGTGAACTGCGCTCTGACGCGAGTTCGTGGCGCCGGAGGAGTGCATGTTCGAGCCTCATGTCTTCGTCACGTGTGCCGACCTGACGCGTCTGGCGTGCGACGCGCTGGGCGTCGCTGGTGGCGGCACTGCCTCGAACCCACCTGCGACGGTCACCGCAACCCAACTGTCAGATGAGCTTCGAGGCCACGTCTTCCTACACGAGGCGACGACTCACGTCGCGTCCTGGGAGGACCAACGATGAGCCGACCGCGTCGTCTAGCCAGCCCGCCGCTGCCCACCATCCAGACCCTGGAACGTGGGGAGACGCGCGAGATGAAGGTCTTCGGGCGTCGACGCACCGAGGTCGACGTCGATCACCTCAAGGCGACGCTCGTCGGACCCGTCGAAGCTCTGATCCGAACGACCTGCACGTGGGGCGATCTCGGCGACGACTGGGACCTGGGCGACTACCGCTTCCTCATCTTCGACTTCGCCGTCGGCGACGCGCTCCTGTACGTGCAGTTCTGGTCAGAGCCGCAGGAAGCGGTGCTCTTCGAAGCGTCGTCGGGCGTGCCGAATCCGCCGAAGTGGCAGCTGGTCGGCGCGGTGCAGCGCAAGAAGCTGCGTCGACTGGGTTTCCACAAGCACGGAAAGTCGGGCAACTACGAGAAGGAGATCGTGCTGACCTCGCATCATTTCCGCGCGGTGGCGGATGAGGCCGTGCACGTGCTCGTCGATGTGTTCGGGTACCGAGGCCTCGAGCCGCTGCGGGCGAAACTCCATGCCGACAGCCGTGCCGAGACCGCTCGTGTCCATTCGTCGGTCACGCCGGAGGAACTGCAGAAGATTATGGCCTCGCTTCACCTCGATACCAGTGAGGTGATGGTGCTGGGAGAGGCACCGGCAATTGAGGTCAACGCGGACGGCGTGTCGCTGGCGATTGCGCTCTACGACGACGTCTCCCGACAGAACCTGTACCAGCAACTGCTGGTGAGACGGCCGGATGGAGCCGTCGCGTCGGTCGACCTGCATGGGGGAGTGACCACCGAGTACCTCCGGCGACAACTCCGGAAGCTCGTCGACGAGGCCGTAGCCGCCAGTCCCGCATCGCCAGAGGCCAGCGGTGCGGTGCACTGACGCGAGGTGTCCACTGACCGGTCGCTCTCCGGATCCCACGCATTGAACTTCCCGGAGCGACGGTCGATTCCCCCTGTTGACGTCTGCCCTTAGTTAGCGATGCAAGCTCTTCACAACCCGACGAGGCTCGTCCTCTCGGCTTCCGATCTCTCGTCGTTCGTCGGCTGCCGGCACCGCACCGCACTTGACCTGCTGGTCACGACCGGCAAGCTGGATGCGCCGCCGAAATACTTCGACGCGCATCTGCAAGCCCTGCGAGAGAAGGGCGACGAGCACGAGCGGCGATATGTCGAGCAGCTCCGTGCCTCGGGCCTCAAGGTGGTCGATGTCCGCGACTCCGGCGACCGCCGTCAGGCGACGCTCGACGCGCTGCGTCAGGGCGTCGATGTCGTCGTGCAGGGTCTCCTGGAAGAGGGGACGTGGCGGGGCTTTCCCGACATCCTGCAACGAGTCGAGACGCCCAGTGGGTTCGGCGAATGGTCGTACGAGGTGCAGGACACCAAGCTCGCGCGCGAGACGCGAGGCAGCACCATCCTGCAGCTGTCGGTCTACAGCGCCCTGCTCGAGACCTTGCAGGGATGCCAGCCCGAGGCATTCCACGTCGTCACGCCTGGCGTCGACCTGAACGTCGAGCGGTATCGCGTCGAGGATTACAGCGCCTACTTCCGGCTCGCGCGTCGTCTGTTGGAGTCCACTATCGCGGAGGACCCCGACGCTGTTCTGGCCGCGCACTATCCCGAGCCGGTCGAGCACTGCGACTTCTGCCGCTGGTCCGAGCGATGCGCCGAGCGTCGGCGTTCCGACGATCACCTGTCGTTCATCGCGGGTGCCAGCCGTCTGCATCGCGACGAGCTGGTCGCCCAGCAGTTCCCTACGCTCGCCAGCGTCGCCGGCATGTCGCTGCCGGTGCCGTTCAAGCCGTCTCGAGGCAGCGGCGAGACGTACCGAAAGATCCGTGAGCAGGCGCGCGTCCAGTTCGAGCAGCGCACCACGAAGCAACCCGTCTGGGAAGTCAAAATACCTCCTGCGCCCGGAGCCGAAGCCACGGACGTCCCGTTCGGGCTGTGCCGGTTGCCCGAGCCATCTCCGGGCGACATCTTCGTCGACCTCGAAGCGGCGCGATTCGCGCGCGAGGGCGGTCGAGAATACTTGTTCGGCATCTGGACCAACGGGCGCTATCACGCCTGGTGGGCGCACGACGATGCGGAGGAGCGCGCGGCGTTCGAATCGGTTGTCGACCGCATCGTCGAGGCCTGGGACCGGCACCCGGGCATGCACGTGTACCACTTCGCGCCGTACGAGCCTTCCGCGTTGAAGCGCCTCGAAGGCCGCTACGGCACGCGCACGGCGGCGCTGGACCGTCTGCTCCGGGCAGGCAAGTTCGTCGACCTCTTCGCCGTCACGCGTCAGGCCGTTCGGGCAGGCGTCGAGAGCTATTCGATCAAGGCGCTCGAGCAGTACTACGGATTCATGCGAGAGGCAACGCTGCGCGACGCCAGTCTCGCCAGGCACGCGTTCGAACGCGCCATCGAGGCGGGTGTCGGCCGTGACGTGCCGAAGGATTCGCTCGACCTGATCGCCCTCTACAACGCCGACGATTGCCGGTCCACCGAGGCGCTGCGTGACTGGCTCGAAGGTCCCGTCCGCCAGAAGGCGACTGAGCTCGGGTTCGCGCTCACCAGACCGACGCCGCTCGAGGACAAGGCACCGGAGGTCGTCTCCGAGCGCGACGCTGAGGTCGAGCGTGTGCGTCAAACGCTGCTGGCCGGCATCGGCGGCGACCCCAGCGCTCCAACCCACCCGCAGCACACCCGCTGGATGCTCGCGTACCTGATCGACTGGCATCGCCGCGAGGAACGCGCGAGCTGGTGGGAGTACCTCTCTCTGCTCGACGTAGTGGACCAAGACGACCTGTTGGCGTCGCCGCGAGCTATTGCCGGCGTCACGCTGATCCAGCGGGTCGAGACGGTGCGCAACAAGCGATCGGGCAAGCCTACCGGCTCGGTCATCAACCGCTACGGCTATCCGGCACAGGAGATCGACCTCGGCAAGAAGAGCGACCTGATGTGGCGGGATGGGACGCCCTTCGGTGAGCGGTTTGGCGAGTTGCAGGCGCACGACCGAGTCGGGCGCACGCTCGACATCAAGGTCGCAGACGATGCGCCGGTCCCTGACGTCCTCTTCGTCAGGAACGTCGTCCAGACCAAATCTCAGGAAGCCGCGCTCAAGCGGCTCGCAGAGGCGCCAGAGGCCGACGTCTGCGGCATCGACCTCCTCCATCGTCGCGCGCCGCGGCTGACGTCTCCCGAGCCGCTGATGCGCGTCGGCGAATCCGTCGTCGACGCAGCCGTCCGCATTGTCACCAAACTGGATCGCACGGTCCTGTCCATCCAGGGACCTCCCGGTGCCGGCAAGACCTACGCCGGCGCGCACATGATTCGTGCCCTCGTCCGCGCCGGCAAGCGGGTCGGCGTCACCGCGAACAGCCACAGGGTCATCTGCAACCTGCTCGAAGAGATGCGCGACCAGGCACGCAAGGCGGGCGAGCCTGTCGCTATCGCGCGCAAAGGCGACGCGGACGACGAGCCGATCGACGGCATCACCCTGTTCTCCAACAATAAGGAGGCGCTCTCGGCGCTAAAGGGTGACGTGCACGTCCTCGGAGGGACGGCGTGGCTATGGGCGCGAGAGGATGCCGCCGCCACGGTCGACGTCTTGTTCGTCGACGAGGCCGGCCAGATGTCGCTGGCCAACGTGCTCGCGGTATCGCAGGCCGCGGACAGCGTCGTCCTGCTCGGCGACCCGCAGCAGCTCCAGCAGCCGCAGAAGGGCAGTCACCCCGACGGCATCGACGTCTCCGCGCTCGAGCACGTGCTCGACGGCGCCCAGACGATGCCGGAGGAGCGTGGTTTGTTCATGCCCGTCACGTGGCGCATGGCTCCTGCGGTGTGCCGATTCACGTCCGAGGTGTTCTACGAGGCCAAGCTTGAGCCGACGTCTGGCCTGGAAAGGCAGGTACTCGCGGGAACCGGCGACTTCGATGGCGCCGGCCTGTGGGTGGTACCGGTCGCACACTCCGGCAACCAGAACGGCTCGCCGGAGGAAGTCGACGCTGTCAGACGCATCGTCGACCGACTGCTGGGGCGGGGAACGACGTGGACCAACCAGCAAGGCCTCGTGAACCGACTGTTGCCAGCGGACATCCTCTTGGTGTCGCCATACAACGTGCAGGTCAACCGCCTGACTGCCGCGCTGGAGAACCGAGGCGTCGCCTGCGGCACCGTC
>DATJTM010000098.1:0-3676 GCA_035503395.1 Luteitalea sp. | reverse complement strand
GGCGAACTGGCGACGATTGACGTGCATCGACACTCCTGAGATCGAGAACGGCTGGTCCTTGCAGCACGACCTTGCGCTGCGTCGCTGCCTGCCTGCCTGCGATCCTACAGCGGCCGCGGCCGGGTCATCCCGGACATGTAGACGTTTCGTTTCGTATCGCCCGAGCGGCCGATGCCGTCGATCGCGCCGCGGACGATCGCCTGGGTGGTGCGCGCTAGCGCGCCATGCGCGGCGTGGCCAGACGGAACTGGGCGACGAGTCCCGCGCAGGCCAGCACCACCCACACGATGAGCACCCAACCCTCGCCCGGCGCCGGCCGCAGGGGGTACGCCTGCCAGCCGGTCGCGGCGGAGCCCAGGCCGGTGACGGCCTCGCGGTGCCAGAGGCCGAGGGCGCCCATCACGAGCAGCCACGCGCCGCCGAAGGCCGTCCCGAAGACGATGACGTAGCGTTGGAGCGACAAGGCGGCCAGCGCCCCGGCGATGGTGCAGGCAATCACGAGCAGGGCTGGCGGTTCGGCGCCGAACTGCGCCCCGATGGCATGTACGGCAAGCGCGGCGCACGCGGCGCCCAGCAGCGCCACACCGATGAAGTACGCCAGCACGAGCGCAAGTGCGCCGCCGACCCCACCGCCGAGCAGGATGAGCATGTCGCGCGTGGAGTCGGCCGGGCCGATGAGCGAGCCGGCGACGATCACCCCGGCCACGAACCCGTACAGACCCAGGACGATGCGAAAGGTCCGTTGTCCGAGGAAACAGGACAGCACGCCACCCACGAAAAACAGCAGGGCGGCGGGGACATGCAGCGTCTCCGGCAGCATCGCGGCATTATAGTGGAGGCGACGCACCCGTCCGGGCCGTCCTCACCATGTCCTCTGCCGCTCCGCGACCGCCCGCCGTCCGGCGGCGCCTCGGCGGTGCCGTGGCCGCTGTCGGCGGCCTGCTGCTCTTCGCGTACACCCTCCGCCAGACCGGCGTCGACACCATCGCCGACGGCTTCGCGCGCGTCGGATCCGCGTTCGTCGTCATCGTGGCGCTGTCGGGCCTGCGGTTCCTCCTGCGCGCCTGGGCCTGGCTCCTCTGCACCGAACCGCCGCACGCCCTGCGGCTGCGCGACACCTTCCCCGCGCTGGTCAGCGGTGACGCCCTCGGCAACCTGACGCCGCTGGGGTTGTTCGTCAGCGAGCCCACCAAAGCGGCCTTCGTCCGGTCGCGCGTCTCGCTCATGAACGCCGTCTCGGGTATTGCGGTCGAGAACCTCTTTTACATCCTGACGGTGGCCGCGATGATTGCCGGCGGCACTGTCGCGCTGCTCGCCGAGTTCGACGTGCCGCCGGCGCTGCGCGTGATGAGCCTCGTCGCGCTGGCCGGGATGGTCGGCTTCCTGGTCGTCGCGCTGGCGCTGGTGAGTGGCCGCGTGCGCCCGCTCACCTGGCTGCTCGCCCGGCTTCAACACGTGTCGGTGGTGCCAGCCGCAGTCCGGCGTCGCACCGACAAGCTGCAAACGCTCGAAGAACGTGTCTACACCTTCGCGCGTCGCTACCGCTCACGGCCGTTGCCGGTGCTGCTGCTCGAGATTGGCTATCACGTCGCCGGGGTCGCCGAGACCTACGTGACGCTCGTGATGCTCCTGCCGGCCAGTGCACCGCCGACGTTGCTGGGCGCGTTCCTGCTCGAGTCGATCAACCGGTTCATCAACGTCGCCTTCAAATTCGTGCCGATGCGACTCGGCGTCGACGAGGCGAGCACGGGATTACTGACGCAGGTGCTGTACGGGATGCCGGCGCTTGGCGTCACGCTGGCGTTGGTGCGCAAGGCCCGCATGCTCGTGTGGACGGGAGTTGGCGTGGCGTTCCTCGGCCTGCGCAGCCTGAGCCGACCAAGCGACTACGAAGCCGAGCAGGCCTGATCGGCCGCGGGACTCAGCGGCAGGAACTCGACGCGTCGCGACTCGAACTCGCAGCGACGCAGGATGTCCATCAGGACGTACCGGGTGCCCCAGCGCACACCCGTGAACAGGTCGGGCACCTTGGGGCCGGCGAGCCCGAGCAGGTAGCACCCACCATCGTCGACTGGACCGAGCGCGACCAGGCCGGCATCGGCGCTCAGCGCGGCGAAGGCATCCGACAACACCTGGGCCGCGAAGGGCGGCGCCTCCGCGTCGACCAGCACGACCTGTCGCGCGCCGCGGCGGAAGAGATCCTTGAAGATGGCTTGGCGCCACGCACCGGGGTCGTCGCCCTGGAGCGCGACGACGTGGGCGGGCTGCACATTGCACTGCGCCGCAACGGCAGCGACGTCGTCAGCCGGTGTCGCGACCCGCACGACGGCGCCTGGCACTGCACGAGCGGCCTCGATAGCGGCAATCGCGGCGGCAGCCACCGAGTCCATCCCGGACGCAGGACGCGGCCGCGCCGCGACCAGCACCGCCACCACCTTCACATCTCCCTCCGCCCCTCGAGCGCGCGCGTCATCGTCACCTCGTCGGCGTACTCGAGGTCGCTGCCGACCGGCACGCCCATGCCGATGCGCGTCACCCGTACCCCGAGCGGCTTGAGGAGCTTCGACAGGTACAGCGCCGTCGCCTCGCCCTCGACCGTCGGATTGGTGGCGAGGATCACTTCGTCGACGTCGCCGGTGGCGACGCGGGCCAGCAGCGGCTTGATGCGGAGGGCGTCGGGCCCGATGCCCTGCAGCGGCGACAGCGTTCCCATCAGGACGTGGTAGCGGCCGCGGAAGTCACGGGTCTTCTCGACGGCGATCACGTTGACCGGCTCCTCGACGACGCAGATCACGCGCGGGTCGCGATCGGGGCTCGAGCAGTAGACGCAGGGATCGACGTCGGTGATGTTGCTGCAGATCGAGCAGTGACGGACGGCGTTCTTGACGTCACGCAGTGCGTCGGCCAGGCGCTCGGCATCTTCGCGCGGTGCCTTGAGCACGTGGAACGCGAGGCGCTGCGCCGACTTGGCGCCGATGCCCGGGAACTTCTGCAGTTGCTCGATGAGCCGCAGCAGCGGCTCTGGGTATTGGGTGGACAACTCAGGAAGTCGGAAGTCGGAAGTTACAAGTCAGAAGACGGCAGTCGGCAGTCGGCAGTCGGCTGGTCGGCAGTCGGCGGTCGACAGTTGCCAGTCGGCGAGTCGGGCGTCCGACGGATCGCAGGCAGTCGACCAGCGGCAGTCGATGGCGCTGATCACATCCCCGGGAGCTTGAGTCCGCCGAGCATGCCGCTCATGGTGCTGTTCATCTTGTCGTCGGCCTTGCGCTGCGCGTCCTGGATGGCCGCCAGGATCGCGTCCTGCAACATCTCGACGTCGTCCTTGTTGACCGCTTCCGGGTCGAGCGTGATCGAGAGCAACTGCTTGGCGCCGTTGACCTTCACCGACACGAGTCCGCCACCTGCCGTCGCCTCGATGACCGTTTCGGCCATCTGCTTCTGCATGCGGTCCTGCATCTGCTGCGCCTGCTGCATCATCTTCTGGATGTTCATCGACGATTCTCCCGGCCTTGGTCAGTCGGCCTTCGGCCTTCGTTCACAGGTAGCCTGCAGCCCGAAGCCTGCAGCCTATTGAATTTCCTCGACGTCTCGGATCTCCGCCGGAAAAACGTCGAGCATGGCCTGCACGGCCTCGCTCTTGAGGGCCTGTTCCTTCAGCTTGGCCTTGTCCGCGATC
>DATJTM010000097.1:0-2511 GCA_035503395.1 Luteitalea sp. | reverse complement strand
GGGTGGTGTTCGAGCCGAACGACGAGCGGCTGTGGGAAGCCGTGCGCGTGCTGGCGACGACGCTGATGTCGTCGCTCCTCCGCGACGGCGCCCTGCAGGGCCGCACGCCGCGGGAGGCGTTCTTCGTGCGATGCGACCGCTCGACCACCAGCCAGGACGACATCGACAACGGCCGACTGGTGCTGGAGGTCGGCATGGCAGCCGTGCGGCCAGCGGAGTTCATCGTGCTCCGCATCGGCGCGCGGACGCGCCGGCCCGAAGGGCATGGCGACCTGCATGTCTGAGATCTACGCGTCCTATCCCTACCGCCTGCGCTTTGCCGGCAGGCTCGTCGCCGGCTTCGGGCAGGTGAGCGCCCTGCAGCGCACGAGCACGGTGACGGTCTTTCGTGACGGAGCCGACCCGCAGCACGAGCGCAAGATGCCTGGGCAGACCTCGTTTCCAGCCGTCACCTTCGAGCGTGGCATCACCAGCGATGCCGAGTTCGATGCCTGGGCGGGGTTGCTCGTTTCCACTCCGCCCGCGGCTGGGCCGCACCGTGACTTGAAGTTGGAGGTCTACAGCGAGAGCGGTGCACTCGTGTTCGCCTGGACGTTGCACCGCTGCTGGGTCTCGGAGTTCGAGGCGCAGCCAACGGTCGATGCTGCCGGCAATGCCGTAGCCATCACCACTCTTCGGCTCGAACACGAGGGCTGGTCTACTTCTTGACGGACTGCGAATCAGAAGGCGAGCCTGACGTTCGACGTCGGAAGTTCAGGGTGGGGTGTCCCAGCCCCAGCCCCAAGGCCCGCTGCCCAAGGCCCAAGGCCCAAGGCCCAAGGCCCAAGGCCTACTTCTTCAGCAGTACCGTGCCGTTGACCATGACGAAACGCACGTCCTGGTAGGCGGCGACGTTCTCGATCGGGTTCCCCGGCACGGCGACCAGATCGGCCAGCAGCCCTTCGGCGATCGCGCCCCGGTCGGTCACGCCGAGCGCCTCGGCGGCGACCGTCGTGGCACTGCGGATGGCGTCGATCGACGACATCCCGAGCTTCGTGTAGGCGGCCAGCTCCATGGCGTTGTCGCCGTGCTTGTAGACGGCCGCGTCGGTGCCGAATCCGATCTTCACGCCAGCGGCGATGGCCTTGCGCAGGTTGTTGCGGGCGATTGGCAGCACCGACTCCGCCTTGCTCCGCAGCAGCGGCGGCAGTGCGGCGAGATCGATCGCGTCGACCAGGTGCGTCGTCGGCACCAGGTACGTGCCGCGACTCTTCATCATCGTCATCGCCTCGTCGTCGAGCATCGACCCGTGCTCGATCGAGGCGACGCCGGCCCGGATGGCGGCCTTGATGCCCTCGGTGCCGTGCGCATGGGCGGCGACTCGCAGGCCATGCCGGGTCGCTTCGTCGACGGCGGCCTTCATCTCCGCGTCGCTCAACTGCTGGGCGCCGACGCTGGTCTCGAAGGACAGGACGCCAGCCGTGGCGCAGATCTTGATCACCTTCGCGCCGTGCTTGGTCTGGTAACGGACCGCTTTCGTGATTTCGTCGACGCCATCGGCGATGCCCGATCGCCAGTCGCGCTCCTGCAGGCCCGGCGCCAGCCCGGTCGTGTCGCAGTGCCCGCCCGTGATGCCGATCGAGTGCCCGGCCGGCACAATCCGCGGTCCCGGGACGAAACCGGCGGCGATCGCCTTGCCGAGCGCAACGTCGGCGAAATCGGCACTGCCGACATCACGCACGGTCGTGAACCCGGCCTCCACCGTCCGGCGGGCGTTGCGGGCGCCGCGCAGCGCCGAGTCCACCGCAGTCTCGGTGACTTCCCGCATCACCCAGTTCCCCTCGATGTCCATCGTCAGGTGCGTGTGCAGGTCGATCAGGCCCGGTGCGAGCGTGACGTCGCCCAGGTCGATGACGGTGGCGCCAGCGGGGACGGCGCCGCCGACCGACGTGATGCGTCCGCCCTGAACCACGACAGACGCACCCGTGACGATGCGTCCGGCCTTGACGTCGAGCCAGCGCGCGGCGCGCACGACCGTTGCCGGTGCGGGAGCGGTCGTTGGCTGGGCGGCGACGGCGAGTGGGCTCGACCAGAGCGCGAGTGACAAGGCTGCCGCGCGGACACATGCGGCGGAGCGACGGTTGAGCAGGGTTCTCACGACACCTCCGGAAGAGGCGTCATGATACCGAAACCTCGTCTATTCTTTGGGGCCATGACGCGCACGATGCTTCGTTCAGGGATCGGATCGGCGGCCCTCGGCCTGCTCCTCACGACCGCGGCGTGGACGCCGGTGCACGCACAGGCCGCAGCCACGGCTGCCGCGCCGGCCAGGGACTACCTCGAAGTGCCCGACAACGACGATGGCCTGCCGGGTCGCGGGCCGGTGCGTCGCTACGCGTGGTTCCGCAAGCTGTGGCACGACAAGCGCACCGCCTGGGCGGCGCAGCGCGAGCAGGACCAGGGCGCCGTCGTGTTGCTCGGTGATTCGATCACGCAAGGCTGGAACGACCGTCTCGCGACCGCGTTCCCGGG
>DATJTM010000096.1:0-5689 GCA_035503395.1 Luteitalea sp. | reverse complement strand
ATGTTGGTGTCGACGCCGAAGCCGGCGCCCGGCTGGCCGACGTCGTTGGCGACGATCAGATCGACACGCTTCGCCTGCCGCTTCGTCTCGGCATAGGCGAGCACGTCTGTCGTCTCGGCCGCAAACCCGACGAGGACCGGCGACGTCCGATCACCACGCCAGCGTCCGAGGTCGGCGAGGATGTCGACCGTCCGCTCGAGCGTGACGGTCAGTGCGCCGTCCTGCTTCTTGACCTTGTCGACGGCCGCGCCACCGGCGGGCGTGTAGTCGGCAACGGCGGCCGACATCACGATGGCATCGGCCATCGCACGTTCGGCGACGACGGCCGCGTGCATCTCGCGCGCGGCGCGGACACGAATCGTCCGGACGGCGGCGGGCGGTTCGACGTCGGTCGGGCCGAGGACGAGCGTCACGTCGGCGCCCTGTCGCGCCGCTTCGACGGCCACGGCGATGCCCATCCGCCCACTGGAACGGTTGCCGAGATAACGCACGGGATCGAGGTCTTCGTAGGTCGGGCCGGCAGTCACCAGCACACGACGGCCTCGCAGGCGCTGCGGCGATTCGATGATCGACAGTGCCTCGCGCGCGATGACATCCGGCTCCGCAAGGCGGCCCTTCCCCACCCAGCCGCAGGCGAGGTACCCCTCACCGGGCTCGACGAAGCGCACGCCGCGCGATCGCAACAGGGCCATGTTGGCCTGCGTTGCCGGATGGTCGTACATGTGGGTGTTCATCGCCGGTGCGACGAGCACCGGGGCGCGTGTGGCCAGCGCCAGCGACGACAGGAAGTCGCTGGCGACACCGTGGGCGAGTTTGGCGAGGGTGTTGGCCGTGGCCGGAGCGATCAGCAGCAGCGCGGCTTCAGACGCCAGCGCGATGTGTTCGATGTCGGCGTTGGCACCCGGTGCCCACTGGCTGGTGATGACCCGGCGCTGGGTGATCGCCTCGAAGGTGAGCGGCCCGACGAAGCGCGTGGCGGCACGCGTCATCACGACGGCGACCTGGTGTCCCGCCTTCTGGAGCTGGCGGACCACTTCGACCGCCTTGTAGGCGCTGATCCCTCCACTGACGCCGACGGCCACCAGGGCCATGTATCGCCTCCGGCTGCGATGCCTGCGGTCTTACTGCGCGACCGGCTCGGCCGGCTCGTCGTGGACGGCCTGGATGTAGCCCTCGATCACTTCGCGCTGGGCGGTCTTGGCCGGCTTGCCGCTGGCCTCGACCTTCGGCACACAGCCCTGCAGCAGCTGCTTGGCGCGGGCGGAAGCGACGACGACGAACTCGAATGCGTTGGGAAGCGTGCTGCGATCAACCATCGGAAAGGGTCCCGCTCCTCGGGGGCCGGACGATGCCGGCGGTCAGGCGACCGTGTGGGCGCCGAACGTCTTCAGAATGCCATCGGCCTTGCGTCGCATGCGCCCGCGGCGCACGCGCTCGGCCAGGATGATGCTGCGCATGGCCATCACGCAGGCATCGAGGTCGTCGTTGACGACCACGTAGTCGTACTCCTCGTAGGACGCGACTTCGGCCCGGGCCGTGTCGAGCCGGCGACGAATCGCCTCGTCGGAGTCCTTGCCACGGCCGCGCAGCCGTTGCTCGAGCACCTCGAAGGACGGCGGCAGCACGAACACGGTGACCAGCGGAATCCCGGTCGACCGGACCTGCCCGGCGCCCTGGACGTCGATGACCAGGACGACGTCCTTGCCCGAGGCCATCAACCGTTCAGCGTCGGCCCGGCCGGTGCCGTAGAAATTGCCGAACACGTCGGCGTGCTCGAGGAACTCGCCCCTACCCACCATGGCGTCGAAGGTGGCGCGCGACACGAAATTATAGTCCACGCCGTCGCGTTCCCCGGCCCTCGCCTGCCGCGACGTATAACTCCGCGACATCGTCAGTTCGGGCACCACCTGCACCAGGCGCTCGACGACCGTCGTCTTGCCGGTGCCTGACGGCGCCGACACGACGAACAGCTGCCCGCCGCCGGCCTCACTCGACATTCTGGACTTGCTCCCGCATCTTCTCGAGCTCGGCCTTGGCAGTGACCACGAGGGCGGATGCCCGGGATCCTTCGGCCTTCGAGCCTATTGTATTCACCTCGCGGTTCATCTCCTGCAGGAGAAAGTCGAGCTTGCGGCCCACCGGCTCATCGTCGGCGACCAGCTCGACCCAATGCGCCAGGTGCGCTCGCAAACGGACCAGTTCCTCCCGTATCTCGGAGCGGGCGACGAACTTGACGACCTCGGCGGCCACCAGCGCCTCGTCGACCTGCGGGTCGAGCCGCAGCTCGGCGACCCGCTGCAGCAGCCTCTGCTGCACCGCGCCTGCAGCCTCGAGACTCGCCTCTTCCAGGCTGTCGACGAGCGTCAGCAGGGCCCGCCGCCGTTCCTCGAGTTCGGTGGCCAGGAATTCCCCTTCACGGCGGCGCATCTCGTTGAGCGCCGCCAGCCCCTCCTCGAGCACGCCGACGACGGTCGCGGTAAGGCGCTCGGCGTCGATGTCAGGACGCTCCTCGCGCACCTTCAGCACCTGCGGCAGGCGCAGGACGTCGCCCGGCAACAGCGGTCCCGCGACCAGCCCCGACGAGCGCACCACCTCCATCGCCCGGCCGACCGCCTCCACCAGCGCCTGGTCGATCTCGACCACCGGCACCGGATCGACCCGTTCGTGCAGCGTCATGGTGCACTCCAGGCGCCCGCGCGCGACCGCCTGCTGGATGGTCGTCCGGAAGGCCGGCTCCAGATGCTGCAACGACTGCGGCAGCCGGAACTGGACGTCCAGGTGGCGGTGGTTGACGGCCCGGAGCGAGACGCTCACGGCCAGGTCTTCGGTCTCTCGGGTCGCGGCACCGAAGCCGGTCATCGACGTGGTCATCGTTCTCCCATCACCGGCACCGGCTGAACGGACGGTTGCGGTGCGTCGGCCGGCGCCTCGGCCCCGGCGCCATTGCCGAACATCTGCAGCGCGTACAAGCGGCTGTAGACGCCCCCGGACGTCGCCAGCAGTTCGTCGTGTCGCCCCATCTCGACGATGCGGCCATGCTCGAGCACGATGATGCGATCGGCACTGCGCACCGTCGAGAGCCGATGCGCAATGACAAACGATGTCCGGTTCCGCATCAGCGTCTGCAGCGCTTCCTGCACCAGGCGTTCGGATTCGGCGTCGAGTGACGACGTCGCTTCGTCGAGGATGAGGATCGGCGGATCTTTCAGCAACGCGCGCGCGATCGCGAGGCGCTGCCGTTGACCGCCGCTCAGGCGTCCGCCACGCTCGCCGATGCGGGTCTGGTACCGCTCCGGCAGGTGCGCAATGAACTCGTGTGCGTGCGCGGCTCGCGCCGCCGCCTCGATCTCGGACATCGATGCGTCAGGACGTCCGTACGCGATGTTGTGCGCAATGGTGTCGTCGAACAGGACCGTGTCCTGCGTGACCAGCCCTATCTGCGCGCGCAGCGACGCCACGGTAACGTCGCGGAGATCGTGCCCGTCGATCAGGATGGCCCCGCCGGTGACGTCGTAGAACCGCGGCAGCAGGTTCACGAGCGTGGTCTTGCCGGCGCCGCTCAGGCCGACGATGGCGTTGATCTCGCCAGCCGCCACCGAGAAGGACACGCCGTCGAGCACCGTGCGCCGATCGCGATCGCCATACGCGAACGTGACGTTCCGGAATTCGACGCCCTGCCGCGGCCGCGCCAGCACCGTGGCGTTCGGGCGATCGGTCACCTCGGTGTGGGTGTCGAGCAGCTCGAAGATGCGCTGCGCGGCCGCCATCGCCTGCTGCAGGGTGGCGTTCACCCGGCTGAGGCGCTTGATTGGCTCGTACATCAGGAACAGCGTCGCGACGAAGAGCATGAACTCGCCCATCGTGAGGCGCCCCTGCGCGATCTGGCCGGCACCGTACCAGAGCATCGCCGCCACCGCGATGCCGCCGAGCCACTCCATCAGGGGAGGCAGCGCCGACACCGTGCTGGTGACCTTCATGTTCGTGCGGTAGACGCGGTCCGATGCCTCCTCGAAGCGCGCCTGCTCACGCTGCTCGGCCCCGAACGCCTTGACGATGCGATGGCCGCCGAAGGCCTCGGCGGTGAGGTGCGTGAGGTGTTCGAGTTGCTCCTGCGATCGCCGGCCACGACGACGGACGCGCTGCCCGAGCCGGACGAGCGGGTAGACGAGCACCGGCGCGCCGGTGAGCGAGACGAGCGCGAGCCGGGCATCGTGGAAGAACAGCAACCCGATGTAGCCGCCCAGCGCAAAGCCCTCGCGGATCAGATCGCCCATCGTCTGGGAGACCACCTGCTGCACCTGGTTGACGTCGTTGTTGACGCGCGACAGCAGCTGCCCGGTCGAGCGCCGCGAGAAGAACGCCGCCGACTGCCCGAGGACGTGCCCGAACATCTGATTGCGGATGTCGCGCACGACCCGCTGCCCGACGTCGGTCATCAGGTAGGCCGAGACGTACGCGCCGAGCCCCTTGACCAGGTAGACGCCGACGATCGCCAGCGCCACCCGAGGCAGCTCCGCCTGGTCGCGAAGCGCCTGATCGAAGATGGGCTTGATCTGGTAGACCACTCCGGCCGAGGCGGCGGCATAGGCCAGCATCGCCGCGAATGCGGCAACCAGGCGGGCGCGATAGGGCGCCGCGTACCGGAGCAGCCGGAAGAGGACAGTCACTCGTCGGGGTTATCGGCCCTCAGTCGCCGTAACCGTTGGGGTGCGCGTCGAACCAGTTCCAGGCCGTCCCGACAATCACGTCGAGATCGGCGTACCTGGGCTGCCATCCCAGGGCCGAGCGGATGGCGTCGTTGGCCGCGTACAGCGTCGACGGATCGCCCGGCCGACGCGGCCCGACCGTGTAGGGCACCTCGCGACCGGAGACGCGCCGGACCGCGTCGATCACTTCCCTGACCGAATGCGGCGTGCCCGTCCCGACGTTGAACCGGGCCGACGCGCCGCCCCGCTCGAGCGAGTCGAGCGCGCGGATGTGGGCATCGGCCAGGTCGGCCACGTGGATGTAGTCGCGCAGGCACGTGCCGTCGGGCGTCGGGTAATCTTCCCCGAACACGTTCAGGCTGTCGGTGCCCTTGGCGGCGAAAATCGCCCTCGGAATGATGTGGATCTCCGGATCGTGGTCCTCACCGAGGAGGCCATCCGGATCGGCGCCGGCCGCGTTGAAGTACCGCAGCGCGACGCTCTTCAGGCCGTACGCGACCTCGTAGTGCGGCAGCGCCCGCTCGACGGCCAGCTTGGTCTCACCGTAGGAGTTGATCGGCTGCTGCGGGTGGGTCTCGTCGATCGGCACTCGTTGCGGCTCGCCGTACGTCGCGCAGGTCGACGAGAAGATCAGGCGGGTGACGCCGGCCTGCGCCAATCCGTCGAGCAGCCCGAGCGAGCCGACGACGTTGTTGCGGTAGTAGCCGGAGGGGTCCTTCACCGAGTCCCCCACCGACAACCAGGCCGCGAAATGCATCGCGGCGTCGACGCCCAGGGACCGGCACGTCCGGGCCACCGTCGCGGTGTCGCCGATCCCCGACTCCACCACCGTCAATTGGCCTGGCTGTGCCACCTGCGCGAGGGCGGCGCAGGCACCGCGGTGACCGGCCGAGAAGTCGTCGAGGACGACGACCTGGCGGCCGGCCGCCAGCAGCGCCTTGACGGTGTGGCTGCCGATGTAACCAGCGCCGCCGGTCACGAGC
>DATJTM010000095.1:0-9712 GCA_035503395.1 Luteitalea sp. | reverse complement strand
TGAAGCCGACGCTCTCCTCCGTCAGGCGGAGGCATGGCGCCAGACCGAGGTCCGCGCAGCCCGTAGCGCCGACGCCATCGTCTGCGTGTCCGACGACGAGGCCTCCTTCTTCCGCGATGCGGGTGCCGTCGACATCCGGGTGGTGACGCCGTGGTTGCGTCAGGCCTCACTGACCGATGGCGCCCTGGACGGACGTGCCGACATCGGCCTGGTCGCCGGCTGGCTGGCTGGCGACGGCTCGCCGAACGCCGACGCCCTCGCGTGGCTGATGGCCGACGTCATGCCGCACATCCTCGCGGCCATGCCGTGGGCCCGGGTCCGCGTCACTGGCCACTTGCCGGCCTCGCTGCGCCGCTTCGAGGGGCCTCACCTGCGTCACGAAGGGTTCGTGGCCGACCTGGCGGGTTTCTACCGGCAGATTCGCGTCGCCGTGGCGCCGCTGCGATTCGGCGCCGGCGTGAAACTGAAGACGCTCGAGGCGATCCAGCACGGCGTGCCGATTGTCGCAACACCGGTCGGGGCCGAAGGATTGACGTCCTGGGCGGCCGACGTGGTCGATGTGCACGCGGCCCCGGAGGCCTTCGCCGCCGCGGTCGTCGCGCTGTTGCTCGATCCCGGCCGGTGGCGGACCCGTCGTCGCGCCATCGAGCAGGCGCTCGCGTCGGCGCCGCCACAGGTCACCTGGGGCGGCTTACTCGCTGGTCCCGATGCGGGAGAGGGCGATGTCGTTCGCACGCTATAGCCGCGAGGTCCGGCTGGACGACCTGAACAACGTGCACACCTTCGCGGTACTCGGCATCCCGCCCGGCAGCCGGGTGCTCGACCTCGGCGCCGGTGACGGCTCGGTGGCACGCGTGCTGACGTCGCGCGGCTGCCTGGTGACGGCCATCGAGCGGGACGCGGGCGCGGTCGAGGTGCTGCGCGCGCATGGCGTGGCCGCGATTCAGGCCGACCTCGAGACGTTCACCGGTGAGCAACTGGGCGATGCCATCTTCGACGTGGTGTTGCTACTCGACGTGCTCGAGCATCTCGCCGACCCGCGTGCGCTGTTGTCGCGCACGACGGCCTGGCTGGCGGCCGGTGGGCGCGTCCTGATCTCGGTGCCCAACGTCGCTCACGCCGCCGTGCGGTTGGCGTTGTTGCAGGGCCGCTTTCCGCGCACCGACGTCGGTTTGCTCGATCGCACCCACCTGCAGTTTCTCGACGAAGTGCAGCTCCGGGCGTTGGTCGAGGCGTCCGGCCTCGACATCCTCGACTTGCTGGCGGTCGACCGTGACCTGCAGGAAACCGAGGTCGAGATCGACCCGTCGTCTTTCGCGCCCGAAGTGATTGCGGCGGCCACGTCCGACGCGTCATCGCGCGTCTACCAGTTCTTCGTCGTGGCGCGCCCGTCGACGGTCGTCGGGGTCGGCGGTGGCGGGTTGCTGCAGGCGCTGCAGGAGCGCCAGCGGACGATCGAGGCGAGCTACCGGGCGCTCGAGGCGTATGCGACGACGCTCGACGCCGAGATGCTGCGGCTGCGCGAGCACCTCGAGTTGCGCGAAGCCCACCTGCGACACGAACGCGAGCAGGCCGAGGCACGTGCCGCCGACCTGGCCGCGCGCCTGGCGGTGATTGAAGGGGCGCCGGCCGACGTCGCGGGCGTCAAGGGGCAATGGGCCGACCTGGCCGCCGACCGCTCGACGTTGACGCGCCAGCTGACCGAGCGGATGGCCGAGATCGACGAGCTCACCGGCACGGTCGCGGTACTCGCCCAGGAGGTTGCCGTCCACCGCGATTTCGCCGAGTCGCTCGTGGCACAACTGCCACGCGTGGCCGCGCGTGGCGGTGACGCACAGGTCGTCGGCTTGTTGGAACGCTTCGAAGCCGTGGCGCCCACGCCCGAAGCGGCGGTGGCGCTCGCAACGGACGCGGGTGAGTACCGACGCCTTCGGGGCGCACTCGCGATTCGTGCGCTCGCTCGCGTGGACGGCGTGCTGCGGCGACACCCTCGTGTGCGTCAGGGCCTGCGTGTCGTCAGCCGCTGGCTCGCACGGCAAGCGTGACCGTTCCCCACGCGGCGCCGACCTCGATCCCGACCAGGCCCGTCGCTCCGCCGGGCCACATCGACGTGAAGTGCCAGGCCTCGTGCCGCCATTCGTGGTGGAGATGATCGGCCTGCGTGCCGTCGGCCACCGCGACGGCGATCAGGTACTCGCCCGGGAACAGGCGCGGCATGACGAACGTGAAGCACGCCGTGAGCCGCCCGTCGCGCGGCGCGGGCGCGTCCGACGTCGCCAGCGTGTTCTCGCCAAACAGCTGCTGGCCGAAGCGGTCCTTGACGTAGAAGCCGACGATCGGCCGCTGCAACGCGTCGGCGCCGTCGATCGTGACGACGAGCGTCACGCGCTCGCCGCCGCGGGCGGTGCGGACGGGGACGTCGGCGTCGGCCAGCCGCAGGAAGACGTCGCCGATCCGAGCCTCGCCGGGAGCCGCTGTGGCCGGCGAGGAGATCGAGCCCTCCGTCGCGCCGCCGTGCGCGTCCATCGTCACCGCGCCGTCGACGACGGGCGAGCCGATCATCGAATCGAAGTACGCCTCGGTCACCTCGCGCGGGTCGCCGTCGCGACGGAGCCGTCCGCCATCGAGCCAGAGGACACGGCTGCACAGGCGTTGCACGGCCGGCAGGTCGTGGCTCACGAACAGCAACGTGCCGCCGCCACTCCGGAACCGTTCGAGGTGGGCCAGGCACTTCTGGACGAAGCGGATGTCGCCGACGGCCAGGGCCTCGTCGACGATCAGCACGTCGGCGTCGACGTGCGCCATCACGGCGAAGGCGAGGCGCACGTACATGCCGCTGGAGTAGGTACGTACAGGCTGGTCGAGATACGGCCCGATGTCGGCGAAGGCGGCGATGGCGCTGGACCGCGAGGCGATGGTGGCCTCATCGAGCCCGTGGAGCAAACCGCTGAGGCGGATGTTCTCGCGGCCGGTGAGGTCCGGAGAGAAGCCGGTGCCGAGTTCGAGCAGGGCGGCGATGCGGCCGTCGGTGCGCACGGTTCCGGACGTCGCGTGAAGCGTTCCGCAAACCACGTGGAGCAGCGTCGACTTGCCGGAGCCGTTGGCGCCGATCACGCCGACCGACTCGCCGCGACGAACCGTGAACGACACGTCGTCGAGGGCCGCGACGGTCGCCGCGAGAGGAGCGCGCCGACGGTCTCCCCACGCCGACAGACCCGGCAGGCGAGCCACGCCGGACCAGGCCGCGTGCGCCAGTCGGGCCCGGTCGGTCGGATGGATGCGGAAGGCGCGGCCGACGTGTTCGACTGCCACTGCCGGCTGGGCCCCCTCGCGCATGCGCCAGCCTACCGCAGAGCCGACCGGGCGACGTGCGCGACGACGTGCCTAGGCGACTGCCCGCGCGAGCACGCCGGCGATGCGATGGCCCGCCTTGCCGTCCCAGAGTTCGGGCACGCGTCCTCGCTTTCCGCCGGTCGCGAAGAAGTCGGCGATGGCTGCGCCCAGCCCCCGCCCGTCCGCGCCGACGAGCGTGTTGGTGCCTTCGGTGATGGTGACGGGACGCTCGGTATTGTCGCGCAGCGTGAAGCAGGGCACGTCCAGCACCGTCGTCTCCTCCTGGATGCCTCCCGAGTCGGTGAGCACGCAGCCGGCGCGGCTCGTCAGGGCGAGGAACTCCAGATACCCCAGCGGTTCAATCAGCTGAATGCCCTGCAACCGATCGGTCAGCCCGTGCTCGTCGATGCGTCGACGGGTGCGAGGATGAATCGGGAACACGACGGGCAGGCGGTCAGCCAGCGGTCGGATGCCGTCGAGCAGCCGGGTGAGCGCTGCCGCGTCGTCGACGTTGGCCGGGCGGTGCAAGGTCAACACCGCGTACTTCCGCTCGGTGACGTTCAGGGCCTTGCTGACCGTCTCCCACGGCGCGCGCGGCCGGTGTTCCAGCAGCGTGTCGATCATGACGTTCCCGACGAAGTGGATGCGTTCGACAGGGACGCCCTCGGCCAGGAGATTGTCATCGCCGTCGCGTGATGGCGTCAGCAGCAGCGACGACAGCCGGTCGGTCACCAGGCGGTTGATTTCCTCGGGCATCGACATGTCGCGCGACCGCAGTCCCGCTTCGACATGGGCCACTGGAATGCCGGCCTTGGCGGCGACGAGGGTCGCGGCCAGCGTCGAGTTGACGTCGCCGACCACCACGACCATGTCCGGACGCCGGGCCGCCAGCACGGCCTCGAACTTCACCATCACGGCGGCCGTCTGCTCGGCCTGCGACCCGCCGCCACAGCCGAGATCCTCGTCAGGACGCGGCAGGCCCAGCTGCTCGAAGAAGATCTGGGCCATCTTGTGGTCGTAGTGCTGCCCCGTGTGTACCAGGTGTTGCTCGAGGCCGCCATGCTCGGCGACGGCGCGCATCACCGGGGCGATCTTCATGAAGTTCGGACGCGCTCCGACGACATGGAGCAAGCGGGCAGGATTCGGCATAGATGTGACGTGCGCTTCTGCGGAGTGCGCGCTCACGTTCAGCGTGGCGCTGTGCACAGTTTAGACCCTGCCGGCATAGACGTCGGGCAAGGGGGGAAGGAGGCGCGATACCGTGAGGTACACTAGCGCGGATCGGCGCCTCGGGCCGTATCCACGAACACGCATGGGCAAAACTGCACTCATCACGGGAATCTCCGGCCAGGACGGGTCGTACCTCGCAGAGTTTCTGCTGGAGAAGGGCTACAGGGTGGTTGGGGTCGTCCGACGGTCGTCGGCGCCCAACCTGTGGCGAATCGAGCACCTGCTGGACCGCATCGACCTGCGTCCGGCCGATCTGCTCGACCAGCTGTCGATCATTCGGTTGATCGACGAGGTGCAGCCTGACGAGTTCTACAACCTGGCGGCGATGTCGTTCGTGCCGGCGTCGTGGGACCAGCCGCTGCTGACCGGCGAGTTCAACAGCCAGGGCGTGACTCGCGTACTCGAATCGATTCGCCAGGTGAAGCCGGACACCCGCTTCTACCAGGCGAGCTCGAGCGAGATGTACGGCAAGGTGCGCGCCGTGCCGCAGAGCGAGGACACGCCGTTCCACCCGCGTTCGCCATACGGCGTGTCGAAGGTGTTCGGGCACTACATCACCGTGAACTACCGGGAAAGCTACGGGATGTTCGCGTGCTCGGGGATTCTCTTCAACCACGAGTCGCCGCGGCGGGGACTCGAGTTCGTCACTCGCAAGGTGACGGACGGCGTCGCCCGCATCAAGCTGGGGCTCTGCGACAGCCTGGCGCTCGGCAACCTCGATGCGCGCCGGGACTGGGGCTTCGCTGGCGACTACATCAAGGCGATGTGGTTGATGCTGCAGCAGTCGAGCCCGGACGACTACGTCGTGGCGACCGGCGAGACTCACCCCGTACGCGAGCTCGTGGAAATTGCGTTCCAGCACGTCGGCCTCGACTTCGAGAAGTACGTCCGCATCGATCAGCGCTTCATCCGACCGGCCGAAGTGGACCTGCTCATCGGCGATCCGACCAAGGCGCGGACGCAGCTCGGATGGAAGCAGGACGTCGACTTCAAGGGCTTGGTCACGATGATGGTCGACGCCGATCTGGCGCGCCTGGAGAAGAGCGCGGCTCCGCCTCAGCCTCTGGCGTGAGCGTGGTAGGCCGCCAGGCCCGCGGCGTCAGCGCCGGGCGCTCGGACTCGTGGTCAAGGTGGCGACCAGCTCTTCGCCGACCGATCGCGTGGCGGCGTTGAGCGCCACCGCAAGCCACGCCGCCAACGGGTAGAGCGCGTAACGAACGATGCGCCCTGGCCCGCCCGTCCAGAACGCACCGGTGAACGAGCCGTAGAAGACGCCGCCAAAGATCCCGTTCTCGGTCCACGGATCCACGTCGACGTCTCCGATGCGTCGGGCTAGCTGGCGGATGCTGCGCAAGTTGAACAGTCCGAGGTGTCGCGGCGTTTCGTAGCCGCGCCAACGCGACCCGAACAGGCGACGCAAGAACGAGCCCGTGTTCGGCGTGCGCAGGTAGACCCGGCCTCCGGGGGCCAGGGTTCCCATCAGCTGCGACAGCGTGCCGACCGGGTCGTCGAGATGCTCGATGACGTGGTTCAGGACGATGAGATCGAAGGTATTCCCTTGGGCGAAAACCTGCTCGACCTGGTCGAAGATGACGAGCCCCTGCGCTCGTGCCGCATCGCGCGCCTTCGGGTCGAAGTCGAACCCGTGCAGCGAGGTGAAGCCGCGGGCCTGCAGCCGCTTCAGCAACGAGGCGTTGCCGCAGCCGAAATCGAGCAGGCGCAGCTCCGGTCGTTGCGGGATGCCGTCGCCCAGGTAGTTGGCCAGTTCGCGACGAATCGGCGGCGGAGTGACCAGGGCCTCGAGTCGACGGACGCGACTCTCGGCGCCAGGCGCGGCGGGGGCCACGTGCGTCGAGTAGGCCTGATAGAAAC
This sequence comes from Luteitalea sp., assembly GCA_035503395.1. Classification (GTDB taxonomy): domain Bacteria; phylum Acidobacteriota; class Vicinamibacteria; order Vicinamibacterales; family Vicinamibacteraceae; genus Luteitalea. Next base: position 3,277 of record DATJTM010000095.1, on the reverse strand, counting down.
TGGCGATCTGTTCGAGGGGAATCGGTGCGGCGAAGATGAAGCCGCACGCCGCGCCGGCGCATCGATAGTAGTCGAGGCGAGTGGCGTGGCCGTACTCGTAGTCGGGTCGGTTGTGAAGAATCGCTCTACTCTCGCATCCGCACAGTCGACAGGAGACGGTCTCGATTGCCACTCGTTCCGGCAGAGTACCACGCGGCTGACGAGCCCTGTCGAGCATAGGTGTGTGGGCGTCGGTCGTGTCATGCCGGGTGGTAGACTACGCGGCAGCGCTCGCTCGCCGCAGTCACGGCGTCGTCATCGGGTCCATGAAGCCGAACCGCGCGTTCCACCACACACGGTGCCTGAGACCGCTTGGTCGGTGGAGCTCCAGCGGGACGTCGCTCGTGAAGCGACCCGCAACCTCCGGTTGTCGGGCATCGGTCTCCACGACACAGAAGTCTGTGGTCCGTCGCCGTTGGCCGTGATTCGACCGGCGCCGCGGTTCCAGTCGGTGCGATTTCCCCCTGAGGAGTGAGGCTGTGCCACGTTTCTCCGACAAGTGTGTGTTGGTCACTGGTGGGACCGGGTCGTTCGGCCATGCGATGGTAGACCGACTGCGACGCGAGGGCTGCGGTGAGATCCGTATCCTGAGCCGCGACGAACTGAAACAGGAAGACATGCGGCGGCGCTACAACGACCCCGCCCTCGCCTTCTATCTGGGCGACATCCGCAATCCCGCCGCTGTCCGTCGCGCGATGCGCGGTGTCGACCTGGTGTTTCATGCGGCCGCGCTCAAGCAGGTCCCGTCGTGCGAGTTCTTCCCGGAGGAGGCAATCCTCACCAACGCGTTGGGGAGCCGCAACGTCATCCAGGCCGCCGCCGAAGCCGGCGCCTCCCATGTCGTCTGCCTCAGCACCGACAAGGCCGTCTATCCGGTCAACGTGATGGGGATGACCAAGTCCCTCATGGAGAAGGTCGCCATGGCCCACTCACGGTTGCCCGATGCGGAGCAGACGATCGTCTGCTGCGTACGATACGGCAACGTGATGTACTCGCGAGGCTCGGTGATTCCGCTGTTCGTCGAACAGCTCCGCCGCGGTGCACCGATCACCGTGACCGAACCGACCATGACGCGGTTCCTGTTGTCGCTCGAGTCGGCGATCGACCTCGTACTCTTCGCCTTCGACCATGCCGCTCAGGGCGACCTGTTCGTCAAGAAGGCCCCGGCCTGCACGGTTGCGGTCCTGGCGACGGCGCTGATGGAGATGTTTGGCGTGACGGTGCCGATTGAGCGCATCGGCATCCGGCACGGCGAGAAGCTGCACGAGACGCTGCTGACGATCGAAGAACTGACCCGGGCCGAGGCATTTCCGGACTACTACCGAGTGCGGATGGACGGTCGCTCGTTGAACTACGAGAGCTACCTCAGTGAAGGTGAGCGCGACGAGGTGCTGCTGGAGGACTACACGTCGCTGAACACCCAGGCGCTGTCGGTGCCGGAAGTGAAAGCACTCCTGATGACCCTGCCCGAGATCAAGCAGGCACTGGCCCAGGTCAGGACGCAGGGATGAGTGGCCGCCTCCTCATTCTCGGCGGCACCGGCATGTTGGGGCACCAACTGTGGGCACAGGCCCGCGAGCGCGATGCCTTCGTGACCGTCCGCGGGAGTGTGCCGCCGGGCCCGGCCGATCTGTTTCGCGACGACCGCGTCATCGAGGGGGTCGATGCCTACGATGTGGCCTCGGCCGAAACGGCGCTCGACCGGGTGTCACCGAAGGTCGTGGTCAACTGTATCGGGCTGGTGAAGCAGCTGCCTGAAGGCAAGTTGCCAGTGCCGACCCTGATGATCAATGCCCTGTTTCCGCAGCGCCTGGCCGAGCTCTGTCGCGCTCGGCACATCCGACTGATTCACGTCAGCACCGACTGCGTGTTCTCGGGGAACGCCGGGCCCTACACGGAGCAGTCGTCGCCAGATGCCGACGACTTCTACGGACGCACCAAGCTGCTCGGCGAAGTCGCTGCGCCGGGCTGTCTCACCCTGCGCACCTCCATCATCGGCCGAGAGCTCCGCAGCGCACACGCGCTGGTCGATTGGTTCCTCCTGCAGGCCGGCCGGCAGGTCCAGGGCTACCGGCACGCCCTCTTCACCGGTCTCACGACCGTCGAACTGTCGCGCGCCATCCTGCGCGTCGTCGACGACTTCCCAGCACTGGAGGGGCTGTACCAGGTCGCCAGCGATCCGGTCAGCAAGTTCGACCTCCTTCACCTGCTGGCCCGGCACTACGGGACGAGCGTCACCATCGAGCCGGCCGACGAGCCGCGCATCGACCGCCGGCTGGATGGCACCCGCTTCCGTACAGCCACAGGCTATGTGGCGCCTTCATGGGACACGATGATCGCCGAACTCGCCGGCGCTCGCCATTGGCGGCAGGCCTAGCTGACGTCCAAACAACGCCCCGGGGCCATTTCTCTCGAGACCTAGAAGCGCTCGCGTGACGATCGGACTTCGCGTATCAGTTGTTGCAGCAGCACCAGAGCGCTGCCGGCGAGCAGTGCGATGGCAGCGCCCAGCAGGGCGTTGCGGGCGACGTTCCTGGAGACTGGCCACTCCGGTGGCATCGCCCGGTCGACGATGACCAGCTGCGGTGAGCGGCCGGTCAGCTCCACGCGACTGGCCTCGTGGATGGTCGCGAAATCCACATAGGTTTTCTGCGAGATTTCGTATTCGGTTTCGAGCTGCTTGAGGCCAGTCTCTTTCTCGTAGAGAGTGCTGAGTGCCTGCAGGCGCTCGTTGCCGACGCCGAGGCGACGCTGCAGGTCGTCGCGTTCCCGCACCCCAGCGGCCACGCGTGTCCGCAACGCCGACACCTGCTGGTCGAGGTACTCGTGGACGGGATTGACGAACGGGTCGACGGCGTCGCTGCGAAGGGTGACGACGGGCAGGCGATCCCTCTCGGCCTGTTCGCGTCGCCGCTCCCTCGTCTTCGCGTCTTCGCCTGGCGCGGATGGCGCTGGCTCCTCACGTTCCTGCGGCGGTGCCAGCGCAGAGGCGCTGCGCTGTGTGCGCACGCGCTCGTGCCGCGTCAACTCCTCCTCCGCCTTGGCGAGCCTGGCCTGGTCGGCCGCAATCTGCACCTGGAGCGTGATCAGCCGGGCCCGCTTGTCGAGGAGCTCGTCGGCATCCTTGCGCGACATCTCGACCTGGGCCTGCTTGCGAAACGTCTCAAGGCGCGCTCGCGACTCCCGCAACTTGGCTTCGGCCTGTACCAGCTGCTCGCCGATCACCCCCCTGCGGTTC
>DATJTM010000094.1:0-4531 GCA_035503395.1 Luteitalea sp. | reverse complement strand
GACCGTCTACGCACTCACCCTGTACATCTTCCGCACGGCCCCGCTGACCTCGTTGTGGCGTGAACTCACCGGCGATGTCCGCGGGATCCTGCCGTGGAGCGCGGCGACGCGGCCAAAGGCATGAGTGAACCGCGCCAGGGGCCGGACACGGTCGCGCCGTACCGCGATCGCGTCACCGCCGCTTTACATGACGTCTACGGGGCCGAGAGCCGGATCACGTGCCGCTCGACGCGTGCCCTCGGCTACTCGATCTCGTTCCTGTTCGACGTCGAGCACGGCGGGACACGTGAGGCGCTGTTTGCGAAGGTGCGACGCGCGTCCAAGTTTGGCGGCTATGAAGCTGTCGACTCGCAATCCAAGACCGCACAATTGGGTCGCTTGGAGTTCGACATCCTGACGCGGGCTCATGCGTGGTTCAGCCGCCACACGCCCGATCTCGGCGTCGTCCGTCCGGTGACGTACGTGGACGACTGCCATGCGCTGGTCGTCGCCGCGGCCGAGGGCGTCGCCGCCGATCGGCTGGCTGGTCCACCAGCGCACCCGCTGTTTGCGGCTGCGGCCGTTCGGGCGGGGCGATGGCTGCGAGCCTTCCACGATCACGTCGGCCCGGCCGGTGTGCAACCGTGGGACGCCGACGCCTTTGCCGCGCGACTGCGACGTGTCTGCGCCGCGCTGACCGAGGCAGGACTGGACGCACCCATGGTGGACTCGCTGCAGCGCCGGACCTTGAACCAGGCAGCCCGCACGGCGGGGCGCCCCTGCGCGCACGCGCTCGTCCATGGCGACTACAAGCTCCGGCACATCTGGACCACCGCGCAGCGGATGGAGGTGCTCGACTTCGGGAACGCTCACGTGGCGCCGGTGGCCGAAGATCTCGCGGCCTTCATCGTCGAACTGGAGGTCGGCGAGTTCGGCGCCTTGCGGCCGGCCCAGCCGGGTGCGCACGCCACCGCCGGCGCATTTCTCGAGGCCTACGGGCCGATCCCGACGCCCAGGGTGCTGTCGCTGCAGTTGGTCCTGGCGCGCATGAAGAAGTGGGCGCGGCGACGTGAGAAGCTGAGCAGTTCGAGTACCGGCCGGAACGTGCAGCGACTGCTGCGTCTGACCGGCACCGAGGACATGGCGCGCCGTCAGATCCTCGACCCCTGGTTCCTCGGGCGCGTCGAACCCGAGTTGACGTGGCTCGAACAGGAGACCGGCGACGAGCAGGTCGGGCCGGCGTTCACCGGCACGCTCGCGGCGGCGCTCCAGCCGCCGGGCGCCGACGCGCGCGCGACGCGATGAGCCTGCGCGAGACGGCCAAGCAGGTCGCGGCGTCGGCCCTGCGGCGCTCCGGAGTCACGGCCGCGGGCCGTGCCCGTCGCCGTGACAGCGCCGTCATCCTGACCTATCACGGTGTGCTCGCCGCCGGACGCCCGCATGACGAGTACCTGTCCCGCAACTGTGTGGATCAGGCTGCCTTCCAGGCGCAGATGTCGTACCTGGCGCAGCACTATACCTGCCTGCCCCTGTCTGAACTGGCCGACCGCCTGGCAGCTGGCACCCTGCCGCCGCGCGTCGCCGCCGTGACGTTCGACGACGGGTTCAGGAACAATTACCAATACGCACTGCCCGTGCTGCAGGCCACGGGCGTGCCCGCCACCGTCTTCGTCACCACCGGTCACATGGACCGCGGCTGCCTCATGCTGTGGACCGAGCGCGTCGCCTGGCTGCTGCACGTCGCACCCACCACACTCGATGCGGTGCCGGTCGGCCGCGCGCGCGTCGGCGTCGACCTCACGTCGTCAGCCGGGCGTCGGGAGTCGAGTCGTCGGCTGCTCAAGGTCCTCAAGGCCACGCCGACCGACGAGCGCGACGTGGCGGTGGAACAGCTTGCGGCGCGGGTGCAGGGCAGCGTCGACGTCGAGCCCGACGCGGATCGCTATGCCTTCCTGACATGGGGCGAGGCCCGCATGATGGCCGCGACGGGCCTGGTCGACATTGGTTCGCACACGGTGACGCATCTGCTGCTGTCGACGGGGACGCCGGAGCGGCGGCGGCGCGAACTGGCCGACTCGAAGCTGGCCATCGAGCGCGAGATCGGCCGTCCATGCCGACTCTTCGCCTACCCGAACGGCACCCGCGCGGATTTCGACGACAGTGACCAGCGCGTGTTGCGCGACCTCGGATACACCGCGGCGGTGTCGCAGGTGCCAGGCGTGAACGCCGTGGACGCCGAGCCGTTTGCGCTCCGCCGTTACAACGTCGGCCTGGGTCATTCTCTCGACACGCTCGCCGCGATGCTGGCCGGTGTGTGGCCGATGGGGCGCGCATGAACGGCGGCGAGCCGGCGCCGGCGTCGGCGCCAGCTGCTCGGCCGCCGGTATCACCGGCGGAACGCGCGGCCCTGGCGCTGGCACGATTCGCCGCGCCCGACGGCAATGCATGGGGCCTATCGCTCACCGCATCACCGATCCGTCGCGTCGAGCGGCCCTTCTCCCATCTCACCTGGTATCGGCTCGACGCCGCCGGGGTTGCCGCCGACATCGTCCTCAAGGTCGCCAGGACGAGAACCGGTGGGCGAGGCACGGTGAGCGAAGCCGACGCCGCCAGCGACCTCGCCAAGGTATTTGCCGGCGACCCGTCTCTCGGCGTCATTGCGCCGCTCCAGACGTATCCCGACCTCGGGGCGATCATCACGCCGGCGATCGACGCGCCGAGCCTGGGCGCGCAGATCGAGGAGCGCGCCCGCTGGTGGCCCCGTCCCGAGACCCAGGCGATCCTCACGCACGGCTGCCAACTTGCCGGGCAGTGGCTGCGGCGCCTCCACGTCGCGCGGCCCGTCGCCGTCCCGTGGTCGACGATGCAGTTGGGCGAGGACCTGCGGCTCCGGATGCGCCTGCTGGCGGACTTTCCATCGGCCTATGGCATGCCACGGGCGCTGGCCGTGCGACTCGAGCGCTGGCTCGACGCGCATCTGCGCGTGGCCTCACCTACTGCCCTGTCCGTCAGTCTGACGCACCGCGACTACAGCCCGAGCAACATGCTCTACGACGGTCGCGTGCTCCGTGTGCTGGACCTCGCCACCGTGGGCGACGCGCCTCGATTGCTGGACGTCACACGATTCCTGCACCAGATCGACATGCTGGCACTCAAGCCACGCTACCGGCCGCACATGCGCCACCGTCTGCAGGACGCTTTCCGCACCGGCTACGGCGACGACGCGCTGATCGAGACGTCGCTGGTTCACGTGTTCATGGCGCGCCATTCTCTCTCGCACTGGCTTGGCGCCGCCCGCCGAGTGCGGCGTGATCGCGCGGCGGTGACCGCATGGCTGCTGTGCCGGCGCCATCGGCACGCGCTCGCCCGCATCGTCGCCTGACCTTCTCTGCCGCCCTCAATCTTTCGCATGCCTTCACCAGCACTCATCGCCCGCAAACTGCGTCGCATGTCACCCGGCGAGATCGTCGGCCGGATCGGCGACCTCGGCACCCGGATCATCGAGGAGCAACGCTATCGGGCTGGGATGGACCGTGACCCCGAACCGTCACTGACCAACCCCGGCCCCCCGTCGTTCGGTTATCCGTTCTTTGCCGAGCACGACCTGACCACGGTCACGTCCGCGCTCGCCAGCGACACCGGCTACGTGGCCCGACTCCGCAGCGAGGCCGACGCCCTGTGCCGCGGTGAGTTCTCCTTCTTCGGAAGGGCGTTCACCCTCAACCCCGCTCGCATCCCCTGGACGGCGGACCCGATCACTGGCCGGCCATGGCCGATGGTCTTCCACACGAAGGTGGACATCTTCAGCGGCAACGTCGGACATGGTGACGTCAAGTTCGTCTGGGAGTTGAATCGCCACCAGTTCCTGCCGACGCTCGGCAAGGCGTGGCGCCTCACCGGCGAGGCGCGGTATGCCGAAACCGCGCTCGACTGGATCGATCAGTGGATCGCAGAGAACCCGTACAAGGTCGGTATCAACTGGGCCAGCGCCCTCGAGGTGGCCGTCCGCAGCCTCGCGTGGCTGTGGAGCGCGGCTCTGCTCGACGACGCCGCGGCGTTCACCGCCGAGCGGCGCATCCGGCTTCGCCGAGCGCTGCATCACCATGCGGCGTTCCTGGCCTCGCATCTGTCGTTCTACTTCAGTCCTTACAACCATCTGATCGGCGAAGCGACGGCGTTGCACGCGATTGGCACACTCGTGCCGTCACTGGCCGCTGCCCCGCGGTGGCGTGACCGCGGCTGGCAGATCCTGTGCGCGGAAGTGGAGAAGCAGTTCCATCCCGACGGCGGCACCGTTGAACAGGCGTTCGGCTATCACCATTTCACACTCGGCTTCTACCTGCAGTCGCTGCTCATTGCCCGGCGTCATGGACAGGCGGTGCCGCCTACGCTGAGCGCACGACTGGCGGCCGCCTGGCGCTATTCGGCCGCGATCACCCGCCCGGATGGACAGGTGCCCATGGTCGGCGACGCCGACGAAGGACGCGCCCTCGCTCTCGACCAGAATCACCTCTGGGACTTTCGAAGCTACCAGGCCGTCGGCGCCATCGTC
>DATJTM010000093.1:0-4046 GCA_035503395.1 Luteitalea sp. | reverse complement strand
GGCCGGACGGCTGGGACAGGCCCTGGTGCGGCGGTGTCTTGCCCGCGGCCTCGCCGTGCGCGCGCTCGCGAGGACGGCGCTCGATGTGACCGATGCCACCGCGCTCGACGCCACACTGGCCCGCGTCCGCCCCTGGGCAGTGATCAATGCGGCCGGGATGAGCGACGTCGACCGCGCCGAGTCAGAGGCGACCGATGGCTGGCATCGCAACGTGACGACCGTGCGGACCTTGTGCGACGCCGCGGCCGCACACGACCTGCCGCTGCTGACGTTCTCGTCGAGCCTGGTGTTCGACGGCCGCTACGGTGGCGGCTACGTCGAGAGCGATGCGGTCGGTCCGCTGTCGGTGTTTGCAACCAGCAAGGTGGCCGCCGAGCGGGTCGCCCTGCGCAGCGGCGCCCGCGTACTCGTCGTCCGGACGGGTCCCATGTTCGGCTGTGGCACTCTGCTCGACTTCGCGCGGCGCGGGCTCGAGACGCTCCTGCGCGGACAGCCGTGGCGAGTCGCTGACGACGAGTGGTGGACGCCGTCATATGTCCCGCACATGATCGACGCGGCGCTCGACCTCCTGATCGACAACGAGTATGGCGTGTGGCACCTGGCCAATCAGGGCGGGCGGTCGGCCGCGGCCTTCGCGCTGGACGCCGCCGACCTGTTCGGCTTCGACCCTGCGTTGATCGAGAGATGCCCGGCGTCGACGCTCGGCCGCTCTGCACCGCGGCCGCGCCATGCCGTGCTCGACAGTGAACGTGGTCGCCTGCTGCCCACGCTCGAGCGGGCGCTCGTCGACTACAGATCCGGCGCTGCGCTCGACTGGCTCGAGGGGTCCACACGACTGACCTCGCGATCCGCCTGAGCGCCTGGCGGCTCCCACCCCTGACTTTCTCTTTCGACCGAGGAGTGATAGCGGTCACGTCGCTCCAGAGTGACTACGGACCGTACCGAAGTCGCCGATGATGCCGGGAACTGCCGCGGCAACGGCCGTGACCAGGCCGACTCTCCGGAGGTGTGTGACCGTGTGGGCCCAGGGCGCGCGCGACCGCCCCTGTGCTGCCAGGTCGAACACCTTCGACGCCGACAGCCACGCACACGGGTAAGGAATCCGCATCGGATGGATGCGATGCCCGATGACGTGCGCTGTGCTCTTCATGCCGTGTCATCCACCATCCGGTCATCCATGTCTGCAGCCACCGCACCGGCGGCCACGTGATCAGGGAGTCTCCCGAACACGATCGCCTGCTTTCCCGATGGTACGAACGGCATGCGGTGCTCTACGTTTCGCACAGGCGGCTGGGCGAGTGACGCGCCGGCCAGCAGCCAGGAGTCGATGCCGTGGCGTGGGACGTGATGAGGAGCTATGCGTGGGCCGTATGGCTCGTGATTCTGGCGTGTGCCTTCGCATGGGCGGCGTGGCCCTACACCTCGAATCACCTGCGCCGGCGCACTCGCGATCGGGCGCGCCGGGCCCGCCGAGTATCTGGCGCCCATGGCTGAGGCGACCGCCCGCCGAGTCGACGCACGGCCCGACCGCGAACGCCCGACGGTGTCACCGGGACGCCGCTGGACGCCTGCCGACGCTCAGCTGGCCGAGGCCCGCGACTGCGTGTGCGTGCGCACGAGGTCGACCAGCAGGGCGAGGTCGATCGGCTTCACGAGGTGCGCATTGAACCCGGCCGCCATGGACCGCTGGCGGTCGTCCTGGTCGTCGTAGGCCGTGAGCGCGATGACCGGCAGGTCGTGCAGGGCGGCATCGACATCCGCGCGCAGGATGCGCAGCAGCGTGAAGCCGTCCTGCCCCGGCAGGTCGAGGTCGGTGACGATGATGTCGGGCGCAGAGGCGCGCACGGCAGCCAGTCCCTCTTCGACCGAACCGGCGGCGGTGACCTCGACGCCATGCGATGACAGCGTCAGCGCGAGCAGCTGTCGGCTGTCGGCATCGTCCTCGACGATCACCGCGCGGACATGCGCCGACGGCGCGCTGACGATCGGAATGTCGATGGCGCCCTCATCGGGGCGCCGGCGCGGCAGCCAGAGGCACACCGTCGTGCCGCGACCGCGGCCCTCGCTGGTCACCGTGATCCGTCCTTCATGCTGCTCCACCCAGTGCTTGACCATCGAGAGCCCGAGTCCGAGCCCGCCCGCCGCGTGTGTGCGGGCCGCGTCAGCCTGGCGGAAGCGATCGAAGACGAACGGGAGGAATTCGGGATCGATGCCGGCGCCCGTATCGGCCACCATCAGCTCGATCGCCTCGTCGGTGATGCGGGTGGTCACCGTCACGGTGCCGCCGCGCGGCGTGAACTTCACCGCATTGGACAGCACATTCCAGACGACCTGCTGCAGACGCCCGGCATCGGCGATCAGGGTGTCGCCGCCAGCGCCGTGCTCGACCTGCAGGTCGACGCCCGCGAGCGCCGCCATCGGCCGAACGGTGTCCACAGCCGCGCAGAGCGGGTCGCGGAACGCCACCGGCGCGAACGTCAGGACGCTCTTTCCCAAGATGATGCGCGAGACGTCCAGCAGGTCATCGACGAGCCGTGCCAACGTACGCGCGTTGCGCTCGATGACGGGGAGGGCCTTGCTCGTGACATCGATGCCGTCCTGACCGATGGCGATCAGCTGCAGCCAGCCGACAATCGCGTTCAGTGGCGTGCGCAGTTCGTGGGAGATCGTCCCGAGGAACTCGTCCTTCAGACGATTGGCGTCGGTGGCCTCGCGCAGCAGGCGTTCGCGTTCGAGCTCAGCCTGTCGACGCTCGCTGATGTCGCGGGTGATCTTGGAGAAGCCGATGTGGACGCCGGCGTCGTCGCGCAGCGCCGTCGCGATCTCGTCGCCCCAGAACCGGGTCCCATCCTTGCGAACCCGCCACCCCACGCGTTCGGCGCGCCCATCGCGCCGGGCGTCCGCCAGTTCCTGCGCGGGCACACCCTCGGCGCGGTCGTCCGCCGTGAAGAACACGTCGAAGGGCATGCCCAGAATCTGGTCGGCCGTGTAGCCGGCGATGCGCTCGGCCGCCTTCGTCCAGTAGCTGACCCGACCGTCCGCATCGAGCATGAAGATCGCGTAGTCAGTGAGGCTGTCGACGAGCAAGCGGTAGCGCTCCTCGCTGCGGGCGAGTCGCTGCTGAAGCCCACCGTCATCGGCGCCGTCGTGCGTGAGATCCATCGAAGGTCCGGGAATGCCGCCGATTCGGCCGAGGCTGCGTCAGCATGTCGCGCGGCATCGAGCCCGTGCAATGCGGGGATGCCCGTAATCCCCCCGGGAGACTCGTCCGTCAGTGCGGCGGGCGCGCGGCTGGCGTCGATGGTGCGGGCGTCCAGACCGTGTGCGGCACGGGCCGTGTGCCGGCACTGCCGCTGTCACGGACGCCTTCTGGTGCCTCGCTGGCGTCGGCGAACTGCCCACGCATCGCATCGACGCCGCCCTGCGGTCTGGCGGTGTGGATCAATGCGCGTCGCCGCTCTCGCGCAGCCGCGGTGTCGAGGGTCATGCGTCGATCGCGGGAGGCGACCATCTCCGGCGTCGCCTCGCCATCGCGGTTGAAGCTCCACGCCAGGTGCGGCGGCCCGAGTGGCAGTGGATCAGGAGCCCGGCCGAACACGCCGCTTTGCCAGACGTGCCAGGTCTTGCCGTAGCTGTTCATCTTGTCGCGCAGGGCGGCGTCCTCGGCGACGTCAGGAAGCCCCGGCAGGCGGAGTGTGCCCGACAGGATCTCGTAGTTGTGCGGGTGCCAGTAGGCGCGTTCCTCTGACGGCAACGTGTCGTAGAGGCGCGCGGAGATGATGTACTCGACGCCGTGCAGCCTGGCCTCGGGCGTGTCGCCATCGAACAACACGCACTGGGCCAGGTCTTCGTTCACCTGGTTGCAGAAGTGGTGCGATTCCATCTGCATCGCCGCATCGGCCTTCGCAGGATGGAAACCGACGAGGTGCATCGACATCGCCGTCACCGGTCCCTTGCGCTGCGCGACATCGGCACCGGCTTCCAGCGCCGCGGTTCGGGCCGAGCGACGACGACCGGCGGTCGCGTCGTCGCCGCCCTGGGGACCT
>DATJTM010000092.1:0-6132 GCA_035503395.1 Luteitalea sp. | reverse complement strand
TGCCGCCGCGCGACGCGGCTGCAGCGCAGAGAGGACGGGCGTTGCCGCAACGGCGGCAAGAAAGGCGCGACGATCCATGACGGGCTCCCCGGTGTCGGTTCGCGCGTGAGTATATGCGCGCGATGCCGGCCGCTCGCCCGGGAACGTTACGCGCTTTTCGGTTCTGCGACGGAGTCGGTCTTGCTGGGTGCGCAGAGCATCTGGATGAACACGCGCAGCAGTTCCTGATCGACCTGGATGGCCAGCTGCGTCGTCATCAGGCGAATCGCATCGGCCGGCTTGAGGGCGACCTTGTAGGGCCGCTCGCTGGTGAGCGCGTCGAAGACGTCGCAGATCGCCGTGATGCGGCCGAACAGATGCTGCCCGCCGGCCGGCAGTCGACGCGGATAGCCGCTGCCGTCGAGACGCTCGTGGTGCTGCGAGAGGGCCGTCATCGCGAGCGGCGACATGCCGCCCTGCGCCTCCACGAGTTCCTCGCCACGCACGACGTGTGTCTGCATGACGGCGAACTCCTCACCGGTGAACTTCCCACGCTTGGTGAGGAGTTCGAGAGGAATGACGCTCTTGCCAATGTCGTGCAGCAACGTGCCGTGTCCGAGCTCCTGCAGATCGATGATGCTGCTGACGCCCACCGCCTGGGCCAGCCCCGTGGCGAACACGCTCACGTTGATCGAGTGGCGGACCGTCTCGTAGTCGCGCTCCATCAGGGCGGCCATGTGATGCACCGCATCCGGTTCACGCGCGATGAGCCCCACCATCTCGGCGGCCACCAGTCGCGTCCGGGTGCGCACCTCGCCGTGTCGCGGGTCGGCCATCGCGGCCGCGATCGCGGCGCGCGCGGCGCTGGTGACGAGACTGGCGCGCTCGGCAGTCCCAAGCGTTGACGCGGCCAGCAGGGTGGCCAGGTGGCGCTCGACGTAGCGGTCGTACGCCGCCTCGTCGCCACAGCGCAGCCAGAGCGACTCGGCCATGGCCGTGAGACGGGCGGCCTGACGTTCAGTGAAGGTGACGCCAGACCCGCAGAACAGGACGAGGCGACCCGGCGCCGGCTGGAGATACAGCTGGAACTCCAGCACGCTGTCGGCGATCAGGCCATGCACCGACAACTGCCGGTACGCAATGCCCTGATGCATCAGGACGGGATCAGCCGGCCGCCGTGTCTGGGTGCCGACCAGTTCGAGTCGCGGTGGCATGCGTCAGGCGACCTTTCCCGCACCGGGCCGGTTCGGCAGAAGGCTGACAGGACGTCCCGATTCCCGAACCCGACGGTGCGGGACGGCGACGGCGACGACGGCGTAGGGCGGCATCAGGGGAGGAATCGGCCGGTCAGGGATTTCCTGCACCACGCCAGCGAAGGCCTCGTTGCCACGGGTCCTCGACGCCCGCGCGACACGCCATTCTCCCGACCCTGGTGCCCGCTTTCCTGACTCCTACGCCCGCCTCCTGGCTTCCTGACGTCCTGACTTCCTGGGTCCTGACCTCCTGGGTCCTGCCTGAGTCCTGATGTCCTACTCCGACCCGCGTCAGGCCTCCTCGACCGCTCCCACCGGCTGACGCCAGCCGACACGCCATCCGGCCTGGGCCATCGCCAACACCGGCAACAGCAGCGCCACAATCGCGGCCGCTACCGCGAGCATCGCAAACGCGCTGCCGAACGAACCGGTCATCTGGCGGGTCACGCCGAGCAGCGTCGGGAGCAGGAAGCCGCCGACGCCACCCACCGCGCCGACGATGCCGGTCGCGACGCCGATGTCGCGGCCGAAGCGGAGTGGCACGAGCTGGAAGACGGCGCCGTTGCCGAGGCCGAGGCAGCACATGCCGATCACCACGAGGGTCAGCATGCCGGGCCAGGCGGGGAGCCGCGCGGCGAGCGCGTAGACGATCGCCACGCCGGTCAGGGTCAACGAGAGGACGCGCACACCGCCGACGCGGTCGGCGATGTAGCCGCCGAACGGCCGCGACAGGCTGCCGACCAGCGCCGCCAAGGCGGTGACCTGCCCGGCGACGACCGGCGTGGCGCCGTACTGATCGCGGAACAGCAGCGGCAGGAAGGCCGACAGGCCGGCGTAGCCGCCGAACGTCACCGCATAGAACAGGCAGAACCACCACACGTCACCACCGGCCAGCACCCGCGCCCGACCGGTGCTCGGCGCAGTGGCCCCGGGTGCTTCGCGCGCGAGCGCCAGGAAGAGGGTCAGGACCAGAGCGAGCGGGAGCATCGCCAGGCCGAACACCGTCGGCCACCCCCACGCCAGCGCCAGGCGCGGCGCCACGAGGTTGACGATTACGGTGCCGCTGTTGCCCGCCGCCGCGATGCCCATGACGAGGCCCTGCTTCTCCGGGGGATACCAGCGACTGGCGAGCGGCAAGGCCACGGCGAACGACGAGCCGGCGACGCCGAGCGTCGCCGCCACCACGAAGATCGACGCGGTCGTTGCCGGCAGCAGCCAGCCCACCATCAGCGGCAGGAACAGCACCGAGAGCAAGAGCGCGCCGACCAGCCGACCGCCGAAACGATCGGCGAGCAGGCCGATCGGGACGCGCAACAGCGACCCCGTGAGGATCGGCACGGCCACCAGCAGGCCCTTCATGGAGGCCGTCAGCCGCAGGTCCTCGGCGATGAAGACACCGAGGGCCGCCGGCAGCACCCAGAGCATGAAGGACATGTCGAAGTGCAGGAGCGAGGCGAGCAGCGTCGGCGCATGGCCGGGCCGCGTGTGATCAGTCACGCAGGACACCTTCGACATGGAGGCGGAGCTCACCGGCGGCATCGAGGCTCACCGGATAGGTCGCAATCGGCGGGCAGTCGTGGCCGACCGCGCAGCCCGACGAGAGATCGAACCGATAGCCGTGGAACGGGCAGGTCACCGTGCCTGCGCCCACCAGGCCATCGGCCAAGGGGCCGCCGCGATGCGGACACCAGGGATCGGTCGCCCGGAAGCCGCCGTCGCGCAGGCGGAACACGGCCACCGTGCGCGATCCCACTTCGAACAGACGCCCCTCCCCCACCGGGACCTGCGACGCCGGGCCGAGCCCGATCCCTGGCACGTCGAGGACCGACGGCTCGCTCATCGCACGGCCTCCATCGTCGTCGCGATGGGGGCAGGCCCTGCGCCGGCGCCGACCACGTCGACGAACTGCGCGGGGTGGACCGGTGTGTCGGCTTCGAGCCAGGGATCGACGTACGCGTCGACGCTCTCCTGCATGGCGCGATCGAGATCGGCCGCAATGCCCTCGGCATCGTCGACGACGACGGCGCGGACGTGATCGAGGCCGAGCCGCTCCACGAAGTCGTAGGTGCGTTCGAGGTAGCGGCCGTGCTCGCGGTAGTACTGCATGAACCGCCCGGTGAGTCGCATCACCTCGTCGTGGGTGTCGACGGTCACCAGCAGGTCGCCCTTGCGGACGCGCGACCCTGCCGCGCCGCCGACGTAGATCTCCCAGCGGCCACCCTCGATGGCCACGGCGCCGATGTCCTTGGTGGTCGCCTCCGAGCAGTTGCGCGGACAGCCGGCGGTCGCGAGCTTGAGCTTGGCCGGTGCTTCGATGCCCTGGAAGCGCCGTTCGATGGCCACGCCGAGTCCGGTGCTGTCGCCGACGCCGTAGCGGCAGAACTCGGTCCCGACGCACGTCTTGCAGGTCCGGAAGCCCTTCGTGTACGCGTGCCCCGACGGCATGCCGAGGTCCTTCCACACGTGCGGCAGCTGCTCCTTGCGAATGCCGAGCAGGTCGATGCGCTGACCGCCGGTGATCTTCACCATTGGCACCTGATACTTGTCGGCGACGTCGGCGATGCGGCGCAACTCGGCGGCCGAGGTGACGCCACCGTAGATGCGCGGCACGACACTGAACGTGCGGTCCTTCTGGATGTTGGCGTGGACGCGATCGTTGATGTAGCGCGCGTCGCGCTCGTCCTCGTACGCGGCGCCCCACATCGACTTGAGCAGCGACGCCAGGCCAGGCTTGCTGCCGGCATCTTCACGTCCCCCGGCCAGCGCCGTGAACACCGCCGACACGCTGCGCAACTCGTGTTCGCGAATGGCCGCCACCAACTCGGTCTTCGCCATTGGCACGCCCGGCACGTAGTAATGCGCGGCGGGATCGACATCGAGCGATCCGCCAGCGGCATCCTCGACGACGGCCTGCACGAGCGTGGCGCACGAACCGCAGCCGGTCGCCGCGCGTGTGGCGCTGCAGACGGCCTTCAGCGTGCGGCATCCATTCCGCACCGCATCGACCAGCTGCTGCTTGGTGACGCCGTTGCAGTTGCACACCTGCGTCGCCGCCGCGATCGACTGCACGCTCGGCGCCTGCCCGTCGCCCGCCGTGCGCGGGAACAGCAGCTGCGATCGATCGTCGGGCAGCGTGGTGCCACGGTCGAAGGCCTGCAGCAGCGTCGGGACGATGGTGCCGTCGCCCATCACGATGGCCCCGGCCAGGCGGCCATCGCGCACGATCAACTTCTTGTAGAGCCCGCGCGACGGCTCGGCGTACGTCACCACCTCGTCCAGATCGGGGTCGGCCTCCTTCACGCCCATCACGGCGAGGTCGACCTCCATCACCTTCAGCTTGGTGGAGACGCGCGAGCCCTCGTAGGTCGCGTCGGGCGATACTCCGGCCAGTCGCTCGGCGAGGACACGCGCCTGCTCCCACAGCGGTGCGACCAGGCCGTACGTCTGCCCGCGGTGCTCCGAACATTCCCCGATCGCGAAGACGTGCGGATCGGAGGTCGCCAGGTCGTCGCCGACGATGACGCCGCGGCCGACGTCGAGCCCGGCCTGGGCCGCCAGCGCGACGTTCGGGCGGATTCCCGCCGCCACGACCACGAGGTCGCAGTCGAGCGTCGAGCCGTCGCTGAAGCGAAGGCCGGCCACGCGGCCATCGCCGAGCACGCCGCTCGTCGCCTTCTCGAGATGCAGGTGCACGCCCATCTGCGTGAGCGCCAGTTCGAGGACGCGCCCCGCCGGCCGATCGAGCTGGACGTCCATCAGGTGCGGCATCAGGTGCACGACATGCACGTCGAGGCCGAGTTCGAGCAGCCCGCGGGCCGCTTCCAGGCCGAGGAGGCCGCCGCCGATCACTGCCGCCCGCCGCGACTGCTTCGCATGACGGACGATCTCGTGACAGTCGTCGAGCGTGCGGAAGACGAACGCGCCGTCGGCGAGCGCACCGGAAGGTCCGCGCAGGCCGTCGATCGGCGGAATGAACGGCACGCTGCCGGTCGCGATGATCAACTGGTCGTAGGGCACCGACAGGTCGCCGCCGGCGTACACGCGTCGCGCCTCGCGATCGATGCGCGTGACCCGCGCCCCGGCGTGTAGCGTCACGTCGTGTTCGTGATACCAGGCCAGCGGATTGAGGAAGACGTCCTCGGGCTGATGCGTCCCGGCCAGTACGCCCGAAAGGAGGATGCGGTTGTAGTTGCCGTACGGCTCGTCGCCGAACATCACGACGTCCGGCTGGACCTCGCCGCGGCGACGCACCAGCTCTTCGACGAACCGGGCGCCTGCCATGCCATTGCCGATGACGACGACTCGTGGTGTCTGCTTCATGGGAGATCCGCGGCCGCCGCGGGCGTGTCGGCAGCGACCGGAGTAAGAGGGATGACCGACGACCCGACGGGTGATCGACGGGTGCGATCGGGTCGGGCCGGCACTTCGAGACGGGCCGCGCAGACCTTGAACTCCGGCATGCGGCTCGTGGGATCCAGCGCCGGGTTCGTCAGCAGGTTGGCCGAACCGGCGCCGCCCCAATGGAACGGCACGAACACCGTGTCCTGCCGGGCGCCCTCGGTCAGCACGGCTTCCATCGTGGCCATGCCACGACGCGTACGGATGGTGACCAGATCGCCGCTGCGGACTCCGTGCTGATGCGCCGTGAGCGGATGCATCTCGACGCGCGGCACCGGCGCGCGCGCGACCAGGTCACGCACCCGCCGCGTCTGCGTCCCCGACTGGTAGTGGGCCAGCACGCGGCCGGTCGTCAGGTACAGCGGGAACTCGCGATCGGGCGATTCGGCCGGCGCCGACGGGGTGACGGCGTGGAAGCGGGCCCGCCCATCGGGTGTCGGGAACGTCGACGCGAAGAGCCGCGGCGTGCCGGCGTGCTGCTCGTGGGGACAGGGCCAGTACA
>DATJTM010000091.1:0-2579 GCA_035503395.1 Luteitalea sp. | reverse complement strand
GGCCGGCGTCGGTGAGTCGCAGGTGCCTCGTCGTCCGCTGCAGCAGCTGGACGCCGAGCGTGTCCTCGAGCTGCCGCACGCGACGGCTGGCGGAGGACTTGGGCACTCCGAGCTGGCGGGCCGCTGCCGTGAAGCTGCCCGACTCGATGACCCGGACGAACACCGAGATGTCGTTGAGGTCGGTGCGCGTGCCGTGTGTTGCCGAATGGGCAACAGTGTTTCCCAGTTCAGCCATCTAGTTCTCCACTGAACAACAGTCTACGTTGGGTCGGAGGAGAACACACACATGTCCGTACGACGCTACCTGCCCGTGATCGTCCGCACACTGCTCGGCGCCCTGTTTGTCGTGTCAGGAGCCAACAAGTTGTTTGGATTCATGCCGATGCCGCCAATGCCGGCGTCGGCGACGTCGTTCCTGGGCGCCCTGGCGGCGACCGGCTACTTCCTGCCGCTGCTCGGAATGACCGAGGTTGCCGCCGGCCTGCTGCTCATCGTCGGCCGCTTCGTCCCGCTCGCGCTGGTCGTGCTGGCGCCCATCGTGGTGAACATCGCGTTCTTCCACGTCATCCTGGCCCCGAACCTCGGCAGTGTGGTGATGATTCTCGGCGCGCAGCTCTATCTGGCGTGGGTCTACCGCGATGCTTTCGCGGGCGTGCTGGCGAGCCGCGTCTCCGGTGACGCGACCGCAGCCACGGTTCGGCGGACGGCCGTCGTCGCCTGAGAGACGAGCTCGACACGGCGCTTCTTCGCGTCCGTCCTCGTTCGGCGTTGGTGGCCAGCGGGCTGGCGAACGGAACGCCGACGGGCGTGAGCCGGTCCTTGCCGATGCCGAGTCGAGTGACGAGAGCCTCGACGACCGCCGCGCCGCGACGCTGCGACAGGTCCATGTTGAACGTGTAGCTGCCAACGTTGTCGGTGTGGCCGACGACGAGCAGCGTGAGTGCGGCTCGGCGCTTCAGCAGCGTGGCGATCTCGGTCGGCGTCTGGTCAGACAGTGAAGCAGGACTGAAGGTGATGGCGCAGCGACGGACGTCGTGTGCCATGAACAGTATCGCCCCGGTCCGACCTCATCTTCAAGACTGTTTCCCGGGGGGCCGACGCCCGTATCATCGCCGGCCCATGCCATCCGTCACCAAGCGTGATGCGGCCTCCCGTCAGGGGGCCTCGGACGACCGTCGGCTTGCGCGCGTGCTGGAGTCGTCGGCCCTGGCGCGGATCGTTCCCCTGCTGCCTCCTGAAGGACTGCATCGCCTCGTCCAGCGCTGCGGCATAGGGGCGTGCGGTGAGCTTCTCGTCAGCGCGTCGACAGCCCAGCTCAATGCGTTGGCCGATCTCGACCTGTGGCGCGCTGACGCCGGCGGCGACCATCAGCTCGACGTCCAGCGCTTCGGTGAATGGCTGGAGGTACTCGTGGATGTGGGCCAACATGAGGCGGCGAGCGCAGTGGCGGCGCTCGATGGCGCCATCGTGGTGGCAGGCCTGTCGCGATACGTGCGTGTGTTCGACCCCGGCATCTTCGAACCGACTGCGCAGAGCGACGACGAGACGCCCGACTGGCGCGAAGCGATGCGCGACGGCGACACGCGTGGCGCGTCTCGATCGTCGGTGAGTCTCGCCGGCGACTGCGAAATCGGCGGATACATCGTCCGGGCTCGCCGGCCGCAGGCCTGGGATGCGGTCGTCGCCGTCCTGACGACGCTCGACGACGAGCATCCAGCGACATTCGATGCGGTCATCCGGGGATGCCGCGCGCTGTCGAACTCCGATCCGGAAGTCGATGGCCTCGACGATCTGCTGTCACTGCCGGATCAGCATCTGCACGATGTCGGTGATGCGCGTGCACAGCGACGCGCGACGTACGGCTACGCCGAGGCGGCCGAGGCTCGAGCCTTCCTCGCGATGGCGCGCGGCCCGTCGTCGCCGAACGCGGCCCGCAATCCGATCGTCGCCGCCTACTTCCGCGCACTCGACGACGCACCCGCGGCGACCAGCGACCGTGCGGACACCGCAGCACTCGTGTCGTCACCTGAGCCAACCGCGTCTGGGCGGACCGGTGAGCATGCGCGCACGGACGACGCATCGATCGCCGACGTGATGACGTTGCTGTGGGAGGCAGGTGTTCTGCCGCAGCCGCCTCGCGGACGGCTGACTGGCGGCGCAGCCGAGATGGACTCGGATGGCACGACGACACTCAGGCGACTGATGGGCCATGCGCAGGACGTCGACATGACGGCCTGGCTCGCACGGACGCGCGAGATCGCCTTCCTGGCGAACGTGCTGATGGCGGGCTGCTCCGTGCAGTCGCGCGCATTCACGTCCGATGAGGCGGCGGCGGCCGCGGCAGCGGTGTGCAACCTGGGGCTGGAACTTGCCGGCAGTGTTCCGGACGGGTTCCTCGTTCGTCAGGATCTGATGGGGGTCTTCGAGACCGGATGGCGTGGATTGCACGAACAGGTACGCGCGCCTGTCGTCGATGCATTGATCGCGGGCCTGGGCAACCGTCGCACTGTCGACCACGTGCTCTCCGCCGACTTGTTCCTCTTCCGGCGCGCGTTGATCCGTCATCGAGATGCGGGCAC
>DATJTM010000090.1:0-3105 GCA_035503395.1 Luteitalea sp. | reverse complement strand
TCGTCGGCATCGGTGGTCACCGCGACCGCTGGATAGAGACGACGCACCTTGTCGAGCGCGGCAGGGTTGCGATCGCACACCGCGAGCAACTCACACCCGTCGAGTGCAATCAGGTTGCGGACGATGTTCGGCCCCCAGTAGCCGTACCCGATGACACCGACGCCAATGGCGGTCACTGCCCCACTCCTTCCACGTCTGCGGTCATCCGGACGAACCTGGCGGGATTGCCGGCCACGATCGTGCCCGGCGGCACGTCGCGCGTCACGACACTGCCGGCGCCCACGATCGCGCCCTCGCCGATGGTCACCCTCGGCAGAATCGTGGCGCCCGATCCAATCGACGCGCCCTTCTTCACCACCGTCGTTTCGACCGTCCAGTCCTGTTCGGTCTGCAACGCGCCCGCTGCAGTCGTCGCGCGCGGATACACATCGTTGGTGAACATCACGCCGTGGCCGACGAAGACTTCGTCCTCGATGGTCACCCCTTCGCAGACGAAGGTGTGGCTCGAGATCTTGCAACGCTTCCCGATGGTGACGCCCTTCTGCACTTCGACACAGGCGCCGATCTTGGTGTCGTCCCCGATGACGCACCCGTACAGATTGATGAACCTGGACAGCTTCACACCGTGCCCGAGCGTGACGTCGGACGCGATGGCGAGAAAGGACTCCACTAACATGCTCCCTTGACCATGGCCAGCGGCGTTGCTGCCAGTATCTTGATGTCGGTCCACAGCGACCGCGTCCGGACGTACTGCAGATCCATCCGGACCATGTCGTCGAACGTCGTGCGGCTGCGGCCATTGACCTGCCACGTGCCGGTGATGCCCGGCTGCGCGTCGAGAACGCGGCGGCGGTGCCAGGGCTGATACTTGTCGACTTCGAACGGCAGCGGCGGCCGCGGACCGACGAGTGACATGTCGCCGCGCAGCACGTTCCAGAACTGCGGCAGCTCGTCGAGGCTGGTACGACGCAGCCAGTGGCCGACCGCCGTGACGCGCGGGTCGTGGGTGAGCTTGTAGACTGCGTCGCCGCCCCTGGGCTGCTTGCTGCTGGCGGTGATGAACCAGGTCACGTAGTCGTTGTGGATGGCGTGGCCCGAGTCGACGCGCATGCTGCGGAACTTGAGCATGGTGAAGGGCTCACCACGGCGGCCGATCCGGGTCTGCCGGAACAGCACCGGCCCGGGCGACGAGAGCCGCACGGCGAGGTAGGCCAGGAGCATCAGCGGCGCAAAGACCAGCAGCAGCGCCAGGCTGGCGCAGACATCGAGCGTGCGCTTGGCCAGCAAGCTGCCGCCGGCTGTGGCCGGCATCGTGAACGACTCGATCAGCAGGTCGACCGGCGGGTGGCTTCCGCGCGCGTCGGCGTCGGACGCATGCGTGTAGAGCCGAACCGACGTACCCGCGAGCTCATCGCGATGCAGGCGCGCCTCGAGGTACCGCTCCAGGCGGCGAGTCGCCTTGGCGGCCAGATCCGGCGCCGTGTCCGGCAGCAGCACGCCGAGGACCGTGTTCTCTTCGAGCCAGCCCGCGACGCCGACGTCGCACCGCAGCGCGAGGTCCAGACCCAGAATCGCCTGCCATGCCTTGGCGTCCGTCGGCAGGTGGCTGCGGTCGACGATCACGACGGCAAACGGCGATGCCAGTCGATCGGCGCGCCGACGTTCCCGAGCGAGGGTCGCGCGAAACAGGTGGGTTCCCAGGACGTATCGGGCGCGGGACCCGGGATGGTCGCCGGCGCCGAGCGTCACACCGGGGCCGGCGTCCGGCGTCACGCTGGAATCCCAGCGTCCGGCGCGCGTCAAGACCGGCGCCGTCACGAACGGGCTCCGCTCGAGAGAATCTGCTGGCAGGGCACGATGGCCACCTGGAGGCCCGCCGCCAGCGGGGGCGGAAGGCGCCTGCTCAATGTGAGTTGGACACGACGCTGAAACACGCTGATGTCCTCCGCGGCCTCGCGGTGGGGTGCCACCAGGACCGCTCCGATTACCACACGCTGCGTGTACCATCCGACAATGTCGGTGTCGCGCAGGATTGCGCCAAGACCAGCGAAGACCTGACGGGCAACGCCGCGCGGCAAAGGCACCGGCGAACCGGTTACCGGCTCCAGTGACACCAGCAGAAGCCGAACGACAGCGCCGGACCGCTGCGCGCGTGCCTGCTCGACCGACACGAAGTAGTGAAACGTCTCCTGGTCGTACTCGCTGCCGGGTTGGCATTCCAGCACGCGGAGTCGAGCGGGGCCTGCCTGCTTGAACATTTCGTCCTCGGAGTGGGGAGTACGCGTCAGCAACGAGCAAGCCTAGGGCCATGACGAACCCGCGGCGGCATCTCGGACGACGAGCGGGCTACGCTGCTTTAGTCCTGATCTATCAGTGAGATACGAGCTGTGATTCGGGCGAGCGCCGGGTCACTTACTTCGGTTAGTGCGGCAAGAGGCATTCGAGGGGCTGACTTAAGTTCCCTCTCGAACTCAGTAGCCGTCGCCGTAGTAGCCGCTGTAGTAATCAGACCGCTGAATCTCGGACGGGTCAGCCGCGTTGAAGACGACACCGAGAACCCGCTCGGCGCCCAGCGCCTCGATCGAGGTCTCGAGCTCAGGGAAGCGCGTCACACCGGCGCGGACGACGAGGATCACGCCGTCGACGGTTTCCGACACGATCCGCGCATCGGCCAGCCCCGCCGCCGGCGGCGTGTCGATGATGACCCAGTCGAAGCGCGATGCGGTGGACATGGCCAGGCGTGCCATGTGGCCGGAGGCAAGCTCGCCGACCGGGTTGGCCAACGGTTCGCCGGCCGGCAAGAGCGAGAGCGTCTCGCTCACGGCGACCAGGGGCAGAGTTGCCGATTCGCCGCTCTGCAATGCCTCGCGCAGCCCGGGCCGGCCAGTCACGCCAAACGACGTGTGAAGCGTGGGACGCCGGAGATCGGCATCGATCAACAGCACCCGACGGCGAAACGAGTGGCTGAGGGTCAACGCCAGATTGACCGCCACGTGACTTTTGCCATCGCCAGGCGCCGGAGACGTCACCGCGAGGCTCTTGAGCGAGCGCTCGCGCTGCATGCGGTTCAGGCTCGCGGCCAGGTTGCGGAACTGCTCGACCAGC